>JAIDKJ010000261.1 GCA_029051835.1 Paramuribaculum sp.
TTCCGAACAGAGAAGTTAAACCTCACTACGCCGATGATACTGCGAAAGCGGGAAAGTAGGTAACCGCCCCCTTTTTTCAGAAGCTGCCTCCATGGTCACAACCGACCGTGGAGGCAGCTTTGTTTTTTATCAGAGGGATGGATCGGAGGGATCAGAGTAATCGGAGCTATCAGAGGGATCGGAGCTATCAGATAGTAGATTGTGTCAAAACTATTTTTAAGAATGAAATCACTAATTACCAAGTGGAAAACTCGTCGGGTGCTGTCAGTTGTCATGGCGGTGGCGATGGCGTGTCAGTGTCTGTTGGCCGAGTCAAGCGTGAAGTCGCCGGCAAAATTTTATGTTGATATGTCGTCGGCAGCTTTATATCTCGAAATGGCCCGCAATGCTCAGGCCGGTGATATGCCGATTGGGAGAAACTGTTCGCTTCGACGGCCTACAAGGCGTTGCTCGATAATATTCATTGGGATAAGGATGAGTTCAGGAGTAATGTACGCAATGCGTTTGAGATAGTGTATGATCCTTCCTCGGCAGAGCATTGTGACAGTATAGTGCGTCTGCTCGATGATATGGATAATATCAGCGATAATTTTCCATTTTTCGTGTCAACGGCCTATAGCATAAAAAACAGGCTTGGCGAATATTCAGCTTTGATGTCGTCGGTC
This sequence comes from Paramuribaculum sp., assembly GCA_029051835.1. Classification (GTDB taxonomy): domain Bacteria; phylum Bacteroidota; class Bacteroidia; order Bacteroidales; family Muribaculaceae; genus Paramuribaculum. Next base: position 666 of record JAIDKJ010000261.1, read on the forward strand.
GATGTGGACAGCCTCGTATGCCGTAATCTCTCTTCCGGAGTATTTCTGGATGTCAACAGTTTTTTCCATGGCGGTCTTCAGACGGCAATTGAGGGTCTGGCCCATGAGATTCATCATTTCTATCTCGGCCCCTTGTTTGAATCGGTATATGCCAAGGATATCAATGATGGAGCGGCCATAGCTCTCGCTGAGAATATGAGGGAAGGGGTGGCAGATATAATCAATAAGAAGCATATGCCTCTTGAATCGCTTGAGCCTTATGGCGACAATATTCTCAAGATCTATAATGACGATTATCTATCCCTCCAAAGGTGTTGGCCGAACTGGATTCGTTGACCTGCGGCTATCTTGACAAGGCGATTCCTGCCGAGGTATATCGACGTTCGGCCATACAGTGTGCGCATTTCGGTGGCCATACGACTGGGGATTTCATGGTATTCCTGATTCGTGACCAGCTGGGAATGGAAGCAGTAGTGGAGAGCCTCGGTGATCTCGAACGGTTTTTATGCAATTACAACAAGGCAGCCGAAAAGGCCGGAACGTATGTGTTCTCCGACAGGTTCACACGATATATCTGCGACCTGTCAAAGGATGCAAAACGATAGCTTAAGTCGGGGCATTCAGCGGATCGCGGATCGCGGGGCCATGAAAGCGTCGGGGTAGTGTTCGATCTGATGGCCTTCGTGGGGCGTGCCGACGACAACGATGATGTCGAACTGAACTTCGTGGGGTATGCGGCGCGAGCAGACGTAGGCATCGGCTGCCTGGGCGAGATTGCGTATTTTCTTGTGGTCGAGTGCGTCAAGCGGATCGAAGTCGGGGTTGGTGCGCGTCTTTACTTCGACAAACACTATTCGTGAGTCGTGCATGGCCACGATGTCAAGCTCTTTTTTACCCATGCGGACGTTGCTCTCTACTATGGCGTATCCTTTGGCTACGAGATATTCACGGGCTATGTTTTCACCCCATTGTCCGATTTCGTTGTGTGTGGCCATAATGTCATTCGGTCATATTCATTGTGGAAGTAGCGGCAGGTAGTCGGCATATCCTTGTTCGGCCATTTCGGAGCGCGGGATGAAACGGAGCGATGCGGAGTTGATGCAGTAGCGGAGGCCGCCTGATTGCGCGGGTCCATCGTTGAATACGTGTCCGAGGTGGGCATCGCCTATGCGGCTGCGCACTTCCACGCGCTGCATTCCGGCTGAATTGTCGGGAAGACGTGAGAGCAGCGCGTCGTTGATGGGGCGTGTGAAGCTCGGCCATCCGCATTCTGACTGGAATTTATCTGTCGAAAGGAATAGCGGTTGTCCGTTGGTGATGTCGACATATATTCCTTCGCGGCGTTCGCGCCAGTAGGGGTTGTCGAACGGTGGTTCGGTGGCGTTGCGTCGTGTGACGTCGAACTGTAGCGGCGACAGCTGATGCCTGAGCTGTTCGTCGGAGGGACGGACAAAGCGTTTGAGGTCGCTTTGGGGTGCGTCGGGGTCGTGAAATTCGGATGCTTTGCGCAGTAGGGCGGGGTTGACATGGCAGTAGCCTCCGGGATTTTTTTCGAGATAGTCCTGATGGTACATCTCGGCCGGGTAGAAGTTGCGCAATGGCAAATTCTCCACCACGATCGGACTGTCATAGCGGGCTGCGGCCTGCCGTAGAGATTCGGCTACAATCTGACGGTCGGCTTCGCTGAGGGTGTAGATGCCTGTGCGGTATTGTGTGCCTGTGTCGCCTCCCTGACGGTTGACCGACGTAGGATCAACCGTCATGAGGTATAGTCTGATCAGATATGGGAGTGTGACGCGCTGCGGGTTGTAGGTGACTCTGACTGTTTCGGCTGCGTGGGTCAGCCCGGTGCAGACCTGCTGATATGAGGGTTGGGGTATGTCGCTGTTGGCATATCCGACTTCGGTGTCAATGACTCCCGGGACGTTTCTGAAGAATCGTTCGGTGCCCCAGAAGCATCCTCCGGCGAAATATATTGTGGCTTTGTCCATTGTGGTTAAGGGTTGAGGTGTTATAGAGTAAACAACAAGTCATGGGGGTGAAATGTTGGTGGATTCGTCGCAATGCGGGAACGGATGCACATTCCTCCCTCTCGTGGTGATGCACAAAATTAATCATTAGTTTGCGAATCACGGTTGGTTTCGCAATGCTTTTGATGTGGGTTTGCGAATATATTTGTTTTTAATTTCGCGATTGTGTATCTTTGGGTCTTGATCTTCAGATGTGGGTCGAATTTACAATACACGATGCTAATGGATGTCTTTACAGCTACGGTGGTTTCGGTCGATGGTGACAGGGCTGTGGTGTCGCTCGACCTGCAAGGTGAGGCGTGCCGTGGGTGCCGTCTTTCCGCTATGTGTGTGAGGCCGGGCGGGTGCCGTCTGGATGTAGGGATCGATCCGTCGGATGATGTTGTGGCCGGAATGTCGGTCGTTGTTCGCCCGAAAGCCGGTTTGCCGGGCCGTATGATAGCTGTGGGGCTGTTGTTGCCTCTGGCTGTGATGGTGGTCGCGGTGATGGCGGCGTCGTCGGCCGGTTGGGCCGACGTGTGGGTGGCAACTGTGGGTTTGGTGGTGTCGTTGTCGGTATACGGTGTGTTGTATCTGCTGCGCCGTCGTGTGTTTTCGATGTCGGATATGGTATGTAGTCCTTTAGATAAACAGTAGTTATCATGATTTTGTCGGCAATAGTTCTTACGGTCATAGGTGTTGTCGCTGCGGCGTTGCTTTATGTTGTGGCCCGGCGCTTCAGTGTGGATGATGATCCGCGCATAGAGCAAGTGGAGGGGATGTTGCCCGGTGCCAATTGCGGCGGTTGCGGTTTCAGCGGATGCCGTGCGTTTGCTCAGGCGTGTTGCAACGCATCTTCGCTTGAGGGATTGTCGTGTCCGGGATCGGACAGGGCGACGATGGACAGGATCGCGTACGTGCTTGGTATGCGCAATGATTCGGAGTGCGATGTGCGCAAGGTGGCGATAGTGGGGTGCGGCGCTAAGTGTGGCGCCCGTCCTGAAGTGGCGCATTACGATGGGCCGGCATCATGTGTGGCAGTGGCGGCTGTCGGATCGGGCGAGTCGCTGTGCGGTTATGGATGTGTGGGCATGGGTGACTGTGTGGAAGTGTGTCCTTTCAATGCAATAGCTATGAATGCCGCGACGAGGCTGCCGGAAGTGGATTATTCGCTGTGTACTGGGTGCGGACGGTGTGCGACGCGTTGTCCGCGTTCTGTGATCAGTATATGCAATGTGTCGCGGTCGACGGTGTTTTCGTATGTGGCATGTTCGAACAGATCGTCAGGCCAGCTGGCAATGAAAGCCTGTCGATCGGCTTGTATAGCTTGTGGCAAGTGTGAGCGTACATGTCCTGTGGGCGCCATAACGCTCGGTCGTCATGGCGACAGGCAGCTGGCTGTGGCTCCTGCAAGGATCGATGCCTTAAAGTGCACCGGTTGCGGGAAGTGTGGCGAGGTGTGTCCTACGGGAGCAATCCGCACTACGCAGGCCTGATTTAAGCGGCGGACAGGCGCGCGAGTGCTCAGTGAAATTTTTTAGGTTAATCAATATTAACTCTGGTGGGTGTTGTTGTTGCTCATGTATTGTTGTATCTTTGCGGATATAAACCTTATGAGCCATGGAAACATCAAGATATAGTTCTATTATATCACACATCCGCTTTCAGGGTATAGATGATGATTGTCAATGGGTGATCCAGACTAATGACGATCATTGTCGCGGTGTGGCGATGCGGGCTGAAAAATTTGCCTCTTCGTTTGGAATGGGGGATTGGGGCAGAATGATGGGAATGCTGCATGACAGAGGCAAGGAGTCAGATGGATTCCAATGCAAGATAAGATATAGTTCGGGATACGATACATCAAGAAGACCGGAGGGCGCTGTGCCGCACAGTCTGACAGGTGCGATAGTGCTTCATAGAAAGTATCCGGATAATATGTGCTTGATGAGTAATGCTGTCGCAGGCCATCACAGAGGGCTATATGACATGGATGAACTCCGGCCACTTCTTAGGGAGGGACGTGTGGCTGATGAGGTTTCGTGCATGGTGCCTGACGTGGGTCTGCGTCCACCGGCAATGAAACTGAAAAAGGATGAAATACACCATTTGGTCAGGATGTTGTATTCTTGTCTGGTAGATGCGGATTATCTCGATACGGAGCAGTTTATGGACGAAAAGTCGAGCCGGATGAGGGAGAATTACAGCAGTGTCCGTGAACTGAAGGAGCGTCTTGAAAGGTATGTCGGGAAGTTTTCTTCGGCTATACCGACAGAACTCAACCTTCTCAGAAATGAAGTGCAGCGTATCTGCGCAGAGAAGAGCGCTATGGCTTCCGGGGTGTTTGAACTTACGGTGCCAACCGGCGGTGGCAAAACTATAGCTTCGGTGATATGGGCTGTCAATCACGCATTCAGGCATGGCAAAGAGAGGATCATCATAGCGATTCCGTTTACGAGCATAATAATACAGACTGCTCAGGTACTGCGGGATATATTCGGTCAGGAGAATGTGGTGGAGCACCATAGTGTGGTGGCGGATGAGATGGTCAATGACAGGAATAAGCTTGCGACCGAAAACTGGGATGCTCCGATCATTGTGACAACCAATGTGCAACTGTTTGAGTCGATGTTCTCCAACCGTCCTTCTAAATGCCGTAAGCTGCATTCGCTGGCCAATAGTGTGGTGGTTCTTGACGAGGCGCAGTCGTTGCCTCGATCGTTCATGCAGCCTGTGGCAGATGCGATAAGCGCTTATGCCCGTATCTTCGGAACTTCGTTTCTGCTGTGTACGGCAACGCAACCTCTGATCTCCGGTTGTCACAAAGGATGTGGCTCAGCTGAATACCGTGGACTTGATGCCGACGAGATACGCCGCATTGCAGACCGCAGCATGGCATTGCATGACAGATTGCGGCGGGTTGACATGCGGTTTGACATGGAGGAACTTACTTCAGAAGATATAGCCAGGAAAATCGAGTGTGATCAGCGTGTATTGTGTATTGTCAATACGCGTGGAATAGCATCTGAGATTTACGGATGTCTGAGCGAAAGTGATGATAACTTCCATCTGTCGAGAATGATGTGTCCGTTGCACATACGTCGGTGTCTTGCAGAGATAAAGGATCGGCTTGATGCTGAAAGCGGTAGCGTAAGGGTTGTGGCCACTCAACTTGTGGAAGCCGGAGTGGATATAGATTTTCCTGTGGTTTACCGTCAGATGGCCGGACTGGATTCGCTGCTTCAGGCGGCGGGGAGGTGTAACCGTGAGGGGCGGCTGAGTGATGCTGTGACTTACGTGTTTCGGAAACGTGGATATATTCCTCGCGGTTCGATAAAAGAGAGTATATATGCTATGGAGGAGTTGATCAGGCTTAAGCCTGATTCCGATTGGTTTGATCCGGATACTATAAAGGAGTATTATGGGCTGCTCTATAAGCGGACGCCGACATTTGACAGTCAAAATGTCGGCAAGATGTCGGCAAGCCCTGAAGAAGTGAGATATGAGGAGATAGCCAGGCGTTTCAAGCTGATTGATGACGATGGCATGACTCTGATAGTGAATTATGCGTACGCTAACGCTCTTATATCGCGACTGAAGCATGAGGGGCCGTCGAGGAGCCTGATGCGTGAACTCGGTCAGTTTTCAGTCGGTGTGACACGCAGGCAGTTTGCGGAAATGTGCAGTGCCGGAATGGTCGAGGAGCCGTGGAGCGGCGTGTATTATGTAGCGGACCCGCTTCTATATGACTGTAAGGTGGGGCTCAAAACGGGTAACGACTATCTTGAACAGACATTTGTGATATAAAACCGATGGCATGGGAGTCGCGCATGGTCGACGGTGACAGGTGAATGATATGCCCACTGCCTGAAAACTGGAATATTGTATATAAATATATGTAATGGAATATTTTGATAAAGAGTATGGCCTTGAGGTGTGGGGCGATATGGCTTGCTTTACAAGACCTGAACTAAAGGTGGAGCGAGTGAGCTATGATGTGATCACACCATCGGCTGCCCGGAATATCTTTCAGGCGATATTCTGGAAACCAGCTATCCAATGGCGTATAACCAGAATAGAAGTGTTGAATCCGATACGTTGGATGTCGGTGCGGCGCAATGAGGTAGGCGCATTGGCGCAGAACAGTGCAAATGCCAAACGGATAATAGCCACAGAGAAGCGGCAGCAGCGCAATAGTCTGATGCTGCGCGATGTGAGGTATAGGATATATGCAAAGATGGAGTATATCCCGCCTCACATGCGAGGTGGTGTGTCGGCGAGAGAAGCCGGCAATGATGAGAATCCCGGTAAATATCAGGCTATGTTCGAGCGTCGTGCATCGAAGGGTCAGTGTTTTACTATGCCATATCTTGGAACCAGGGAGTGTACGGCTTATTTCAGCCTTTTGCCTGACGGGGCGAAGGGTGGTGACGATCTGTTGCACGAATCGCGTGATCTGGGGATAATGCTATATGATATGGATTTTACCGATAGTGCCGACATACGCCCCATGTTTTTCCGTCCGATGATGAATGATGGTGTGATAGAAGTTCCACCGATAGACAGTAAGGAGGTGATGAGATGATACTAAAGGCATTGTATGATTATTTTTATTCGCGTCCCGACCGTGTTCCCGAGGGGATGTGCCGTAAAGAGATCGAATATGTGATAGTGATCGATCGCAATGGCTGTTTTGTAAGGTTCGAATCGCGACGTATAGATAAGAAACGCTGTGCGGAGCTGGTAGTGGCGGCTCCGGTAAAACGGTCGTCGAATATCGCGCCAAATATCTTATGGGACAACGGTAAGTATGTGCTGGGGCTGAATGAATCGGATGAAAGTTGCCATCGGTCGTTCGTCAATCAGGTAATGGATATAGCGTCGTCGCATCCGGAAGATCACGGCATGGCAGCTCTTGCGGCTTTTTATCGCAGGACGGCGGATGAGCGACTTATGGCATACAGTAATGATCCGTTGTTTGACGAGGTCAGAAACAATGCAGCCGCAAACATTACGTTCATGATAGATGGCGATAGGGAAACAATTGCCGAGAGAAGGGAGCTTATACCTGCTGATGATCCGGCTTCGGAGGGTGAGAGCGGTATATGTCTGGTGACCGGACAAAGTGGGCCGTTGGTGAGGACAAGCACGAGCTCGACAATACCAGGATGTTCGCCGAATACCGCGCTGGTTGGCTTTCAGGTCAAGTCGGGATATGACTCGTATGGCAAACAACAGGCCTACAATAGTCCTATATCCGTGGAAGCAGACTTTGCCTATACTTCGGCACTGAAGATGCTTCTTTCGAAGGATTCGACCAACAAGACGCGTCTTGGCGACAGGACATTCCTATACTGGTGTTCGGGACAATACAGCCGCGAAGCCGAATCGTGTTTCAGCTTTATGGTGGAGAGTGAGAAGTCATCGAAGGATAAGGGTGTATCGGCCGTGGGAGTAGAAAAGCTTTTCAAGAGTATCTGGTCGGGAAGAGCGGCGACTGATCTGGATGATCGTTTTTACTTTCTCGGACTGGCGCCAAATGCCGGACGTATGGCGGTTGTGGTGTGGGAAGATGTGCCTCTACGTGAGTTCGCAGGAAAGATATTGCAGCATTTTGATGATATGTCGCTGACAAGCTACCGTGAATATGACAAGGATCGCTCGACTGCCGGAGTGTTCAATATGCTTTCGGCTGTGACTCTTGGCGGAAAGCAATCGGAGGCGCTGCCCAATCTGTGCGAGGCGGTGGTGCAATCCATTATTCAAGGTACAAGGTATCCGTATTCGCTATATACGTCGGCTATAGAGAGAATCAGAGCTGAGTTGGCCGATCAATCGGTGACTCGCACACGGGCGGCGATATTGAAGGCCTATATAAACAGAATTACAAGAAATAATACAGACAATAAACAACTAACACCTATGCTTGACAAAACAAACAATAATCCGGGCTATCTAAGCGGACGTCTGGCAGCTGTGCTCGAAAAGATCCAGAGCGATGTGAAGAGCGGTGATTCAATCCGCACGCGTTATATGGCAGCTGCTTCGTCCACGCCATCGGCTGTATTTCCGGCAATGCTGAATCTGTCGGTGCATCACAGCGATAAACTCGGTGAAGCCTCGAGAGTGTTCTATGAGAAGACCAAACAGGAGATCATCGAAAAGATGCCAGCCGAAGGATTTCCGTCGCATCTTGATCTGAATGATCAGGGGCGGTTCTTTGTAGGATATTACCATCAGATGGCGGATCTCTATACAAAGAAAGAATCAGAATGACTATTATCAGACAAATAATATAAATCACATATATACGTAGAATTATGTCAGAGATAAAGAACAGAGTGGATTTCGTGTATCTTTTCGATGTGCAGGACGGAAATCCTAACGGCGATCCGGATGCCGGAAATCTTCCTCGTGTGGACAATGAGAACGGTTGCGGTCTGGTGACGGACGTGTGTCTGAAGCGTAAGGTGCGCAACTATGTGGATGCTTCGCGCGAGGGTGTGCCGGGATATGGCATCTTCATTCAGGAAGCGGCTGTACTCGACAATCGTGTGGAGGAAGTGTATGCTTCGGAAGAAGTGGAGAAAAAGCCGAAGGAGGATAAAAAGGTAGCTGCCCGCAAGGCTTTGTGTGAGAAATACTATGATATACGTGCTTTCGGAGCCGTGATCGCCACCAAAGACAAGCAGGGACAAGTGCGCGGACCGATACAGCTTACTTTTGCCCGTTCGGTGGATCCGGTGGTAAGCCATAGTCATGCCATCACACGTATGGCCGTTACGAAAGAGGCCGACAAAGAGAAGGAGAAGACTATGGGCAGAAAGTCGACAGTGCCTTACGGCCTGTATCTGTGTCATGGTTTTGTTTCGGCAAATCTTGCGAAGCAGACCGGATTCTCGGCTGAGGATCTCGAACTATTGTGGGAGGCGCTGGAGAATATGTTTGACAATGACCGATCTGCGGCCCGTGGGTTGATGAGTCCGCGCAAGCTCATTGTTTTCGAACACTCTTCGGAGCTGGGCAATGCTCCTGCAAATAAGTTGTTTGATGCTGTCCGGGTGGTAAAAAACAGTGGAGTCGACGTGCCGCGAAACTTCGGCGACTATACTGTAGAAATCGATCGCGACAATCTGCCGCAAGGGGTGACGGTGGTCGAAAAGATCTGATGCGTCAGAATATCGGCCATTATACCGACGATGAAATGATCCCACTGTCGGGCATACAACATTTTTTGTTTTGTGACCGGCAGTGGGCTCTAATCCATCTTGAGTGTCAGTGGCAGGAAAATCTTCTTACAGCCGAGGGCGCTTTGCTGCATGACAGAGTTGATGACCCGTCAGTGCGCAAAAGCGGACAGCACGGGATTGTCACTCTCCGTGGTTTGCATGTGGCCTCAAGGAGATTGGGATTATTCGGCGTGGCCGATGCCGTGGAGTTTCATCCGCTGACAGTGGGAAAACGCAGTGTGGCGGAGCTGATGGCTGGCAGAGATTTTACAATAATGCCAGTGGAATACAAGCGGGGGCATCGCAAGATCAACGATTGTGACCGTTATCAGGCTGCAGCGCAGGCTATAGCTTTAGAAGAAATGTTTGGTGTAGAGGTTAGCCATGCTGCGGTGTTTTATTGGGAGGAGCGCAGGCGAGAGTATATAGATGTGGACGATGAGATTCGTAGCGGTGTGGCTGAGGTGTCGCGTCGGATGCATGAAACATATATGTCGGGACTGACTCCACACGCAAAACGGACGTCAGCGTGCAGAGCCTGCTCTATGGTAGATATATGTATGTCAGGACGGATTAAATCCGATGTGACGGACTATATAAAGACAATGTTTGATGAAGAAATTGCTTAATACGCTGTATGTTACTACTCCTGATGCGTATCTGTCAAAGGACGGCACAAATGTGGTGGTTTCAAGTCAGCAGAAAGTATTGTTCAGAATTCCGATACAAAACCTACAGTCGATAAAGACATTCGGATATCAGGGAGCAAGTCCTGGACTTATGCGCCTGTGTTCGACTAACGGTGTGGAATTGTCATTTTTTACTCCTTCCGGTCAATTTGTAGCAAGGGTCAATGGTCCGCAGACCGGGAATATATTGCTTCGCAAGTCACAGTTTCACAATGCTGAGAATTCCGAGTACTGTAGACGGCTGGCATCGTTGTTGATTCTTGCCAAGATACATAATTCGCGCATGACTCTCCGACGTTTTGTCAGAGATTATCCCTCCAATGCAGGGGTGTCATCGGTAGCAGGTGTGGCTGAA
>JAIDKJ010000262.1:0-3412 GCA_029051835.1 Paramuribaculum sp.
TGAAGGCGCGGTCGAGTTCGCTTCCGCTCTCCCCTTTCAGGAAGTAGAGGTGAAACTGGCGGTAATAGTCGGCCATGGCGGCCTGTTTGGCATGGCAGATGCCGGTCACCACGGCTATGACCCATATAAGCCACGGGTGGGCCATGAAAAATGTCGAGGTGACATTCTCCCTCAGGCAGATGGCAACGTAGATGGTGGCGAACCAGAGGTCGCCGCTCACGCCGTCGAGAATGCGGCCTATGCGCGAATACTGCTGCGTCATGCGGGCCAGCTGGCCGTCGGCGCTGTCAAACGAGTTGGCCCATATCAGGAGCAGCATTCCGGCCACGTTGACGGCCATGGAGTCGAAGTAGAAACACACTCCGGCCCCGATGCCGAGGAATATCGATGCGATGGTGATGGCGTTGGGTGTCACTCCGAGGCGAGCGGCAAGCCTGGCCCACATGTAGCCGATGGGGCGGTAGAATGCCAGGTCGATGCCCTCTTCGGTGTCGAGCGACTTAAGGCTCTGACGGTAGGCCGATTCCTCTTTGCTCATGATTCAAGCGTTGGTGTTAAAAAACATTGGCTGATGTTGTGTCCGTGGCGCGGATCTCCCGCTCACTTCATGTCGCGGAGCCGGTAGGTTTCCTGCCGCAGATATGCTCCGAGGGTTTCGAAGTCGGTGCGGTAGGGCTGCTGGTCGGCCAGTGTGATCGGGCGTCCGACGCTGATGTGCATGGTCTTGCCGGTCTTGCGGAACACTTCGGCCGGGAGCCGGAGCGAGCGTGCGGGCCAGCAGATATGGCCGAGTATGTTGAACCACCACGAGTTGGATCCGTGGAAGTAGATGGGTATCACGGGCACCTTGGCCTTGTAGATGATCTGCAGTATGGATTTCTGCCACGGACGGTCGACGAGATGGCCGCGCCAGTCGGTCTTGCTCATGGCTCCGGCGGGGAAGAATCCGAGCGGCTCGCCGTCGGAGAGCTGCCGCATGGCCTGACGGATGCCGTTGACGCTCACGGCGCGTTTGGCCGGGTCTTTCTGCGCCCATGCGTCGACGGCTATGAAGTTGGGGCGCATGGCCGAGATCTTTTCGAGTATCATGTTGACCATCACCTTGTATTTGGGGCGGCGCGACGAGATCAGATATATGAGCATGATGCCGTCGAGGGCGCCGAATGGATGATTGCTGACGGTGATGAACGGTCCGTCGGGGAGGTTGTCGAGCAGATCCTCTCCGTCGATGCGGAGTTTGATGCGGAATCCGTCGAAAAGCATCCGGCGCACGAATTCCGGTCCGGGAGTGTCGCAGAAGCGGCGGTGTATGTCGTTGACCTTGTCGACCGAGAGGAATCGGAGCAGGAAGTTGACCAGTTTTTCGTGTCCGTCGAGCTTCGGCACCATCCGGCGTATGTCGTCGTAGTTGAGCACGTCGGGGCGCACTTCAGGCTGTCCGGCGGCGTTGGTTTCAGTGTTGTTGTCCATTGGATATATAGTTGGTGTAGCGCAGGGTGAAGCGGTCGAATGCCGGCCACTTCATCAGTGCGTATTCAAATATGAGGAATGCGGCGATGGAGCAGGCTATGCCTCCGGCCACGTCGAGTATGTAGTGGTGGGACGTATAGACGGCGGTCCACCAGATGCCGAGCGTCACCACGGCGAGTGTCAGACGCCACGCGAGGCTTATGCCGCGGCCCCGGAGGGCGTAAATGAGCGCGGTGAGGGTGTAGGCCGAGTGGAGCGACGGCATGGCCGCGAACACATTGCTGTTGCGTGCGTAGAGGGCGTCGAACACTCCGAGTCCGGTCATGGCGTCGAACGCTTCGAGTCCGGCGGCCGAGCCGGGGGTGCCGGGCACGGCCTCGAAGCCGTGGAGGGCCACATACCACGGCGGCGCGGCCGGGTGTATGTAGTAGAAGGTGAAGCCGATGAGGTTGGTGAGCAGAAACACCATCGCGAAGTGGAGGTAGAGGTTGCGGCGACCGGAGAAATAGAGCCAGAGGCCGAATATCACCGGGAGCGGCACCCAGCAGAGATAGAACACTCCGGCCATGAAGTCGGCGGCCTTGAAGGTGTGGAGCGCCCACCATTCGTTGGGCGTCAGGCCTCCGATGCCGAAGAGCGCGCGCTCTGTTTCATACAGGCCTCGGACATCCACCGGATTGACCTCGTAGTTGGGCAGCAGGTTCATCCAGTCGTAGGATATGCCGAAGAGGAAGAAGGGTATGAGCGCCACAGTCAGGCGGCGTGTGGCCGGGGCGGCGAAAAAGAGCGCCGCTATGACTACGGCCATGACTGTGTGTTCGGGGCGGAATCCCACTCCGAGTGCCGTGACTGTCAGCCATATGCAGAGGGAGGTCGCGCAGGCGGCCGATTCGGCCACCGAGGGAAGCCGGCGGGATATCGGGGTCATTTGCTTTTGCCGAGAAGTTTGCGACAATGGTTGATGCGCGCTATGGCCGTCAGATTGGCGAAAACGGCTATGACGCACATGGCCACCACCAGTATCGTGTCGGGGTTGAAGCCCTCGGCGCCGGGCTGGTAGCCTGAGATCTGGCCGGTGATGCCTGTGGCGAGTGTGGCCACGCTGGTCACCACCACGCGCTCCGGACGCTGCATGAAGCCGATCTTGCACTCAAGGCCGAGTCCTTCGGCGCGTGCCCTCACGTAGCTCACCATTATGCTGCCGGTGAGAGCCACGAATGCTATGACGGCTCCGGCGAAGTTGCCAGTCTGTATGAGGTAGTAGGCTATGCCGCCGATGGTGGCGAGCTCGCAGTAGCGGTCGAGCACGGAGTCATACATCGCTCCGAAAGTCGAGGCCATGCCTCCGATTCGTGCCACCTGGCCGTCGAGCATGTCGAAGAGGGAGAATCCGATTATGAGCGCTCCGGCCCATGTGACGAGCGACCAGTCGACTATGCCTGTGCGCGCGGCGCCGTATCCTGCCACGACTATGACCACCGCGGCGGCCAGATTGCCGAGAAATCCGATGGTGGTGACAACGTTGGGTGTCACACCCATCTTTATCAGGAGTCTGACGAAGGGGTTGATCACCCGGTAGATGCCCAGCTGGAGAGAGTCGCGGGTCTTTTTTGATGTAGTTTTGATGTCCATCTTTAGGTTGTTCCGGTATGAAATATTGATCAGTTGTTCTTATGCTTGAATGTGAATGCGTCCACAAACCTTATGGCCCAGGGGTCGAATGCCGAGGGGCGGTAGACGAAGTAGCGCTGCAGGGCGAAGTTCCAGAACCACGACACAAGCAGCGATACGGCCAGGGTCGATGCGGCGAAGATGCCGTCGGGGGTGAACCCTATGTTGATGAGAAACTGCCATCTCGACAGCGCTTCGCACGTGAACGTGGTGCCGTACATGTTGAGCAGCAGGCTTCCTGTCCATACGAGGGCGTATTTCACGATGCCCG
>JAIDKJ010000262.1:3422-8588 GCA_029051835.1 Paramuribaculum sp.
TGGCCGGCGGCGTGGAAGGTGAAGCGGTAATTGATGGTGCAGTTGACGATGCCGCCCACGAGCGCGCCACACGCCACCGACAGGTTGCTGCGGTAGAAGGGGTCGACGGCCTGAAATACGAAGGCGAACATCACCATGCGCACTATCATGTCGGACCACGATGCGGCCTGCGACGACACAATGGAGCGGAGGAAGGTGAATATGAGCGAGTCGCTGCGGAGCACCTTGTCGGCCACCTTGCGCGAGGCGCCCTTTATTCTGGAGCTGTCGTTGGCGGGATTCATAATATATGGCGGTTAATGACGAGTATGATCAGCAGCGAGTAGATGCCGGCGAGTATGTCGTCGGCCATCATTCCCCAGCCTCCGGGGAGTTTTTCGGTGGCTCTGATGCCGAGCGGCTTGTAGATGTCGAAGAGCCTGAAGAGCAGCAGCGAGAGCAGTATCTCCCACCAGGGGCAGAGCGGCGAGATGGGGAGCATGGCCACCCACTGGCCTACGGTCTCGTCGACGCATGCCACCACGGGATCCTTGCCCCAGTAGCGTTCGGCCACTCCGCTGGCCCAGGTGCCGAGCGCGGTCAGGATTATTATCGCGCCGAGAGTGACGTAGAATGTCACCTCAGGCGAAGCCCACAGCCATAGCGGCAGCCAGAGCGCCACTCCGGCTATCGCGCCCCATGTGCCGGGGGCTACGGGGAGGAATCCGGCACCCAGCGAGGTGGCTATCAGGCGCGGAAAGAGAGGAAACCGGCTTGTCGACCCTTCGGGCCGGCGGGCTTTGGGATGGCGTTGCATCTGGCGGGGCGTGTTGATTCGGTATACTGGCGTATGGATGCCATGATGGCTTTGGCTATGTGGGGAGCGGCATCGGCGCGGCAGGGCGCGAACGAGGGCCAGTCGTTGAAGTCGATTATGCGTATCGTGCCGTCGGGAGCCACCACGCAGTCGCCGCCGTAGATCATCACGTCGAGGGTCTCGGCCGCTTTGCCGCATATGTTGCGGAGCGAGGCTATGTCAAACTCGGTGCCGCGCGCGGAGCCGTTGACGCGTTCGTAGCCGTATTTCGAATGGTCGTTGACAAACGGATAGAACCAGTAGAAGAAGTCCGTGCCGGCTATGCCGTAGAACTTTATCAGGTCGCCTTCGAGGTGGCGCGATATGACGGCGCGCTTGATGCCGCGCAGGAAGTATTCCTGAAGCACCTCCTGAGCCTCTTCGGGGTGGCGCACGTAGCTGACGTCCTCTTTGTGCATCGTGTAGTAGTCGCCACGCTTTATCCAGCATTTGTGCATGCCGGCGTCGGTCAGCCGCTGTCGCACGGCTTCGTCGGTGCCTACGGTGATGCTTTCGGGGAACGGTATGCCCGATCCGACGAGGATGCGTGTCATGCGCTCTCGGGTGCAGTTCTCTATGCCGTAGCCCGAGTTGATCACGAGCCGTCCTTCATCCTCCATGCGCTGCAGTGTCTTTATTGATGCCTGTTCGCGGCACATGTTGATCACTACCGGCTCGCTGACAGCTCCGGCACACAGCTGCTCCTCGGAGTAGACGCTGACCTCGCAGCCGCGTTTGCGCAGCTGTTCGGACACGATGTTGAGTATGGCGGTGTCGTTGCCTATATGGTTGGGGGAGTAGACCCCGGCGCGCTTCACAGCCGCAATCTTAATCTCTGCCATTTTGATGGTGGTCGTTGTCTGATTCAATGATTTGCCTTGCCGCGTCGATATCCGATGCGTGGTCCACGTCCACCACCTTGCCCATCGGCCATGCGCGCAGACGGAGTCCCTTGTCGAGCAGGGCGCGCTGGAAGTGGCGCATGCGTGTGATGCCGGCGGCGCGGCATTCGGCCAGGCATTCCAGAGCTGCCTGAGGCAGGCAGTAGACTCCGGCCGACACGTAGCGGGAGTCGTCGCGGCGCTCGTCGGTAAAGGCCGTGATATATCCGTCGGCATCGGTGCTTACCCACAGCGGTTTTTCGTCGTCGGCATATTCGCTGACGCCCATGTAGCCGTCGGCGTCGGTGCGGGAGGCAAAGGCCTCGGCGAGATTCAGCATCTCGGTCTGGGCGAATACGGTGTCGACGGTGGTCACTATGAAGTCGCCCTCGAAGCGTCCTGTCACTTCGGCGAAGCTCAGCATGGAGTCGGCTGTGGCTTTGACGGTGAGATCCACCGGGGCGCTTACGGCCAGCGACCGGCAGGCCGCAGTCACGCAGTCGGCTATCTCGGGCTCGCGCACAATCACGCTGAGGCGCGTCATCGCCGCCTCTCCGCCCGGCATCGACATGATGCGTATGAGCCGGCGGATCAGCGATTCTCCTGCGGGGGCCACCAGCGGCTTCGGCAGGCTGATCCCCTCGGCTGTCAGCCGTTCGCCTTTTCCTGCGGCGATGATACCGTAGTTCATTGTGATGATGTATGGGGGTTATTTGTCGTCGGTGCGGGTGAGATCGAGCACCACGTTGTCTTTCTTGTTCTTCTCCACATACTGGCGCCGGAGCGGGTTGGCGTGAGCCTCGTCGTAGGAGGCGCGGCAGCGGTAGGTGTCGATGGCGCGGTAGATGGCCTCACGCATCGACTCGGGCGAGGCTATGCCGCGTCCGGCTATGTCGTAGGCAGTGCCGTGGTCGGGCGATGTGCGCACGTAGGGGAGTCCGGCGGTCAGATTGACTCCGCGATCCATTGCTATGGTCTTGAACGGCGCGAGTCCCTGGTCGTGATACATCGCAAGCACACCGTCGAAGCGGCTGAAGAGGCCGTTGCCGAAGAAGCCGTCGGCAGCATACGGGCCGAAAGCCTCGATGCGCTCCTTGCGCACGTTCTCGATGGCCGGGATGATGGCCGTCTGCTCCTCGGTGCCGAGCAGTCCCTGTTCGCCCGCATGGGGGTTGAGGGCAAGCACGGCTATGCGGGGACGCACTATGCCGAAATCGCGGCGGAGCGACGAGTCGAGAGCCTTGATCTTCTCCTCCACGGCCTCCTTGGTGACGGTCTGCGCCACGCGGGCTATGGGCGTGTGGGTGGTCAGCAGCGCCACGCGCAGTGCCGGAGCCTCGGAGCACATCACCATCAGAGCCTTCTCGCCCGGCTCTCCGAGCGACGATTCGAGATACTCCGTATGGCCGGGGAAATGGAATGTATCGCTCTGCATCTCATGTTTGTTGATCGGCGCGGTGACGAGCACATCGATCTGTCCCGACTTGAGGTCGGCCACGGCTCGTTCGAGCGCAGTCATGGCAGCCTCTCCGGCCGTGCGGGTGGCCTGTCCCGGCTCCACTTTCGTGTCTTCGCCTACCACGTTGATTATGTTGTAGTGGCCGTCGCGGGCCTCCGATGCCTGCTGCACCTGATTGAGCGGCAGCGCCGGCAGTTCGAGTGCCTTGCGGTAGAATGCGGCGATCTTGGCCGATCCGTAGATCACCGGCGTGCACAATTCGAGGATCGCTTCGTCTTCCAAAGCTTTAATTATCACCTCGTAGCCTATGCCGTTGATATCGCCGTGGGTTATTCCTATCTTGAGTTTGTTGTTGTCAGCCATTTGAGTCTGTGATGGTATTGTGTGGCGTTGCGGACATTATTGTCCTAAATTAGCCGCTAAATTACTAATTTTTCCTCAAACGGCCAACCCCCGCCCTTATCTCCTGTCTGGCTTCCGGCGCGCGGCGCTTCCCCGGCCGGTGACAGTGTCGGGCCGGATCATGCAAAATCATTCAGAGCAATTGCAGTTTTTGCAGAAAACTGTTAAATTTGCAGCGGCTTCGCAGGTGGCGGGAGCGCTCCTGATGGCCAACATATTAACGAAAAAGCGTACTTGCTTTATCTTCATTCCGAAATCGCCAATTTTAGACAGATAGGAAAAAGCAGCCCAAGGACGCTCATGCTTGTCGTATATCCACTCCCCGACAAGGGGCTATCGATATCCGATAAAGGCGTGGGGAGTGGACTGTTTATTTTCTGTCAGGCGTTTGGCGATGCCCGGAATGAGATAATCAGAGCCTCGTTCCACGCTTTTCAATTATTGAACCAATCATTAGCTTCCGGATGAGGGAACGCGCCGGGCATCACCCCAAAAATATCATGCCTATGAAACGCTGCTACTCTCTGCTGTTAGCCTTCATCACCGCCCTGACCGCCATGGCTTACGATTTTGAGGTTGATGGAATATACTATTCGATCAGCTCGTCAACCGCTAAAACCGTCAGCGTTACCAGCGGCTCTTATAATTACTCCGGGGAGATAATTATTCCCGAGAAAGTGACATATAACGCCACCGAATACTCTGTGACTTCGATCGGTCGGTCGGCCTTCAATGGCTGCTCCGGTCTTACGTCCGTCACTATTCCCAACTCTGTGACGGAGATCGGTGTCTTTGCCTTCAGTGGCTGCACGGGTCTTACGTCCGTCGTTATTCCCAACTCTGTGGCTTCGATTAGGGACGCGGCCTTCCCCGGCTGCACAAGTCTGACCACTCTAAAAATAGAGGACGGTGAATCCACTCTGACATTGAGCAGCTTGTTCAGCGATTGTCCGCTTGAAACGGTGTATATGGGGCGCACACTGAGTTATAGCAACTCGCCGTTTCGCAACCAGACGAAGCTGACATCGCTCACTATCGGAGATAAGGTGATAGAGATCGGTTGGGATGCCTTCCGTGGCTGTACCGGTCTTACGTCTGTCACAATTCCCAACTCTGTGACGGAGATCGGTGACTTTGCCTTCTATGGCTGCACAAGTCTTGCCACTCTAAACATAGAGGACGGTGAATCCACTCTGAAATTAGGTTACAACTATTCTAACCGCAATTATTACGGCCTGTTCAGCGACAGTCCTCTTGAAACGGTGTATATGGGGCGCACACTGAGCTACAGATCCTCGCCGTTTGAGAACCAGACAAAGCTGACGTCGCTCACTATCGGAGATAAGGTGACTGAGATCGGTGAATCGGCCTTCCGTGGCTGCTCTGGTCTTACGTCCGTCGTTATTCCCAACTCTGTGACGGAGATCGGTTGGGATGCCTTCCGTGACTGCTCCGGTCTTACGTCCGTCACTATTCCCAACTCTGTGACAAAGATCGGTGGGTTGGCCTTCGATGGCTGTTCGGGTCTTACGTCCGTCACCATTCCGCACTCTGTGACGGAGCTGGGTGGATCGGCCTTCTCCGGCAGC
>JAIDKJ010000263.1 GCA_029051835.1 Paramuribaculum sp.
GGGGCGTACCTTGTGGTAGTAGTCGGTGTAGAGATCGGGCTGCTCTTCGGGCACGAGGAGCGACTCGAGAGTGGAAAGCTTCGAAACCTCCTTGGTGCGGAAGTTGGCGGGTTCGTCGAGCACGAGGCCGTCGCGGTTGCCGAGGATGTTGGTCGAGAACCATCCCGAGAGGCCGAGGCAGCGTGTGCCGATGATGGGTGCGAAGCCGCTCTTGACGAGTGTCTGGCCGGTCTTGAAGTCCTTGCCGGAGATAGGCATGCCGGTCTGCTCGGAGAGTTCCCACATGGCGGGGATGTCGACGGTGGTGTTGGGGGCGCCCATGATGAAGGGTGCACCCTCCTTGAGGGCTGCGTAGGCGTAGCACATCGAGGGAGCGATATGCTCCTTGTCGTCGGCTTTCATTGCAGCCTCGAGGTCGGCGAGAGTGTTGTGGACTTTCTCGTCGACCGGCACGTAAACCTCGGTGGATGCTGCCCAGAGCACTACCACGCGGTCAACGCCGTTCTCTTTCTTGAAGCGGCGGATATCCTCGCGGATCTGTTCGGTCATGTCCCAGCGGTCCTTGACGTCCTTCACGTTGTCGCCGTCGAGACGCTTTGCATAGTTCTTGTCGAAGGCGGCCTTCATGGGAACGATCTTCACGAGCTCGTCCTTGACGGGGTTGATATCCTTCTCCTTGAGCACCTCGCAGTTGATGGCGCTCTCGTATGCGTTGGCGGGATATACGTCCCATGCTCCGAACACGATGTCGTTGAGGTCGGCGATGGGCACAATTTCGTTGTATTTCAGATATTTTTTGTCAGCACCTTTGCCTACACGGATTTTGTCGTACTGCGTCATCGAGCCGACGGGCTTTGCGAGGCCTTTGCGGGCCATGAGTACGCCGGTGATGAAGGTCGATGATACTGCTCCGAGTCCTACTACGAGTACGCCGAGCTTTCCATCTGCAGGCTTGACAGTTGATTTGCTCATAATTAAGTATCTGTTAAAATTAAATTACGTTAGTGATTTAATTGGTTGTTAAAAAATCTTTAGAGGGCGGTCTTTTTGCCAAAGGCCGAAAAACGAGCGTAAAATTACCCCTAATTTTTCAATTGCAAAAGAATTTCAACAGTTATCTTCAGATTGATTAGTTAAAGTTGGTAAATCGCAGTGGTCAACAGATAAAATTAGTTAATTGTTGAGTTGCGATAGTTGCAATGTGTTAACGGGTGTAAACTACGCTTCGGCGCGCATGAGCCGTCAGGCGATGCCTATCAGTTCGAGCATATCGCTCAGCCGGCTGATCTGCGAGGGGTGGGTGGCTCGGTCCTCTTCGTCGGTCCATCCTTTGCCTTTGAGCCATGCCGTGCGGCATCCGATCGATTCGGCCGGCAGGATATCTTTTTTAAGGCTGTCGCCTACGACCATCACCTCTTCGGGCTGCAGTCCGAGCGCTTCCACTCCGAGCCGGAATATCTGCGGGTCGGGCTTTCTGACGCCCACTACGGCGCTCTCTATCACGTCGGAAAAGAGATGGCGGAGGCCGAAGTCGCGCAGCACGCTCTCGACGTTGCCGTAGAAGTTGCTGACGAGGACGGCTGGCATTCGGGCGGTCACGGCCTCGATCACGGGACGTGCCTCACTGACGCACTCGCTGGCGCGGTCGTAGCAGTAGGCGGCGGCTGAGAGAGCCATGGCGTCGTCGGCCGTGTGGCCGTCGGCACGCAGAAATTCGGCTTCGGACGATGTCTTTGCCTCCATGAGCTGCCTGAAGTCAAAGTCGGGACGCACCACCGGGTGGGTGGCGAAATATCGCTCTGTGGCCACGTATGCCTTGCGGAAGGCCTCTTTGCCGAATGTGGCTCCGGCGCGGTTCCATCCGTCGAGGATGATCTCGCTCCAGTGCACTCCGCGGCTGTCGATCGTGCCGCCGTAATCGAATATTACTCCTTTGATAGGCATAAGTAACTCTTAATAATCAGTGTTTATCATCAAGTAACTCTTAAAAATCAGTTTTATCATTATACTTACCAGTAACTCATGCATACTGCGGTGCTTTTTGCGAGTTACTTAATGATATATGAGATGGGTGGATGTCGTGGCTCAGCTGTCGTAGCGACCCTCTGCTATCATGCGGGCGAAGCGGCGGCATATCCTTTCGTGGCGTATGACCATCATCAGCAGAAGGGCGTTGAGCACCGTCAGCTCGAAGACGAAGTAGAGCCACGGCATGGTCAGGAACAGCGCCGTGAATAGGGCTATGGTGCGCCAGTTGAACGACAGTATGTTGGTATACTTCATCAGCGGAAGGCTGGCCATGCGGAAGTCGTGACGGAGCCTGTCGGGGAGGGGAGTGCCGTCGGGGTATCGCTCGGCAATGGCGTGGCGCAGGCTCTGCATGGCAGGGGAGGTGGCCTCCTGCTGCACGGTGTAGCTTGTGTAGAAGGTCAGGGTGAGCTTCTGCCAGAAGTCGCGGCGCCATGTCAGCGTGGCGAGCCTCCGCTTGAGGGTGAAGGCGCGGTCGAGTTCGCTTCCGCTCTCCCCTTTCAGGAAGTAGAGGTGAAACTGGCGGTAATAGTCGGCCATTGCGGCCTGTTTGGCATGGCAGATGCCGGTCACCACGGC
>JAIDKJ010000264.1 GCA_029051835.1 Paramuribaculum sp.
GAGAGCCATTGCGGCTTCCGTTTCCGGCTCTGAGGGAGCCTTGTCGGTGCCGAACATATCCCAGAGCAGCATCACTCCGTCGGCGGTGAACTGTGCGGTGTAGTCATCGGCGGCATCGGCTTTCTTCACCTGTACCTTCATGACCTTCATCTGTGCATCG
This sequence comes from Paramuribaculum sp., assembly GCA_029051835.1. Lineage (GTDB taxonomy): Bacteria > Bacteroidota > Bacteroidia > Bacteroidales > Muribaculaceae > Paramuribaculum. Next base: position 161 of record JAIDKJ010000264.1, read on the forward strand.
AGCAGGTCGTCGTTGAGTTTGATATTCTCCGGGTGGTTGTCGGGATGCTCATCGAGCGAGCTGAGGGCGTAGCTGACGGGGCGGTTCACGCAGTTCTCCTCGCGCATCACCAGGTTGCCCTGTTCGTCGGTCACGGGATTGCCGTCAAGGTCGCGGCTGACCATATAGGGGATGAATCTGGGTGTGCCTGCTTTATAGCCGGATACCGCTAACTTGTCTAAATTTTCAAAGTGTCCGTCATCGTGATACAGATAGAGTGACCAAGACGTAAAGAAATTACCAAGTCCGGTGAGATCAATGTCATAGTTGCCAGCTTCGTCAATGGTCACTTTGCCTATGAATTGAGTGATCTCTTCGCCTATTGCGATTTCTTTGGAGTAGGCCTCCCAGCCGTACATTCCATGTGATTGGTACATAACTGGGAAACCCGTTCTTTCCTTCACGTTGGTTTGTGGATTCTTTTGATAAGTCTGTTTCCATCCGTCGTTGTCATGTACGAGGATATACGAATCCTTGAATACTGTGACAGTGTCGCTGGCATTAGCCGGATTGAGCGGCAGATCCTTGTCGACATCGCGCAGCTGCAGCACATTGCCGTTGCGGGCCACGACGGCGAATCGTCCGCTGAATCTTACATAAACAGGTTTTTCGGCGCTGAGTTCACCCTTCTGCATCTTGGTGCGGAACTCCTCGATCGACACGACCTCCGGGCCGGTCTGCACCGCGTCGCGGATCGTTATCTTTAATGGATGTCCGTCGTGAGTAGTATTGTAATTGCCTTTACAGTAGGCGGACGCATATACTGTAGCAGCGCCGGTTTCCTCGTCGAACGTTAATTGTTTGGTAGTAAAATCGAGTTTGAATGTATTGGTGTTTACATTGCTGGGAGTGACTACAGCTGATCCGTCTTCGCGTTTAAGCGCCGGGTAGTAATAAGCAGTTGACGGAAGAGTAGATGGCCTGGTAATGCTGAAACTCAAACTGATATTACCGTTGAGGAATTCATCGGTATAGATGATCTCACTGATCTTGTTGTTTTCATCTTTTATTACCTGATATTTATCTTTTTCGGCCTCAGGAATTATAAGTTCAGGTTTCTCAAAAGATTCCTGGAATTCGCAGGGGGCAAAATAATAATTGTGATCTGTAGGATCGTATTCTACCGCTACAATAGCACTGTATTCTTTGTCGGAAGACAATCCTGTCAGAGTCGGATTCCAGGCTGTGCTTGTATGTCCGCTGCCGGCAGAGAGTGATCCTTCAACATTCGCTCCGCTGCGGATTTTTATAGTTTTTTTGTCAGTGCTTTTCGACAGTTCAAAGGTGTTTTCTGTGGCATCCCAGTTGGCCAGTCCGCGTAATATCACGATTTTGCCAAACAAGCCGTCGGTCAGATCAGTGTATTCTTCGTCCGTAGCAAGTTTTTTTGCACTGATGAAGTTGAGACCCTGATAGTTGTTGCCGTTCAGGGTCATTTCTACCGAAGACTCTGTGCCCTGATAGCTGTAGTAGTCATCGGCCGGATCACCGGAGGTGAGATCACGGATCACTATCTCAGGATTTACCCCGTCGTTGTAACGGTATTTGCCGACTACGGTGTTGATCGGCACAAGATTGATTCTGTCCAAAGTAGGAGTGCTGTAGCTTAATGAGGATGGGAAATCATCATCCGAAGTGGCGTTGCGGCGCGAAATGAGCTTGACGGCAATGCCGTTTGCATCGCGGACATATACAACGTTCGTGAATTTGTTGGGCGCCGATGCTCCCTGCACGTTCATCTTGCAGTTGCCGCGCACCATCAGCGGCATCTGGAGCAGTACTACCTTACCGTCGTTCTCCGCCTTGTGCAGGTCGGCGAGGTCGGCAATCTTGATGGGGTTGAGTATCGAGGCGACGACTGTTTCTACAGCCGATGGATATGTTTTGCCTTCGTATGTGGAGAGGATGCGGGCATATACATGGCAGCTTTTTTCGAGGTTGAGCGGAGTGGTGTATTCTTTAGCCGATGTCCAGTCCGGCTCGTCAACAGGTGTCTCGGAAATGATGTATTCGATCTTATGATTGTCGTAGTCGTCGGTCTGAGCCGCGAGAGTGAGAGTGAACGGCCGGGCCGAATGCCATACGCCGCCGGACGATGCCGCATCGTCGAGATCAGTCTTGGCTGTCGGCTTCAGGGGAGGATTGGGGGTGTCCGAGGGAACTATAAATGATATGCCGTCAAATACAAATGCCGGGTATGTGCCGCTTTTGACAGAGTTTGCTCGTATTGATGTGTTTTCATTAGGGTCATCCGGTGCTCCCCAGGTGGTGCTGGTGGATTGTACCGTGAGTGTGACGTCGTTAGGGATTCCGGCTGTTGTCGATATGGATAGAATATCAGGGTCTTTGCTTATTGGTGTATAAGTTAATCCTTTTTCTTTAAGCAGACTGGAATTGAAACCCATATGTT
>JAIDKJ010000265.1 GCA_029051835.1 Paramuribaculum sp.
GTTCAAGGTAGCGGTACTCGCTGCCGGCACACGCGTGATGGAACTTATCGAGCAGGCCCGCATTCACAGGCCTGCGTTGGCCATTATAGCCGACCAAAGCAAATATACAGTGCTGCGCGATGCCTTATCTCCACTTGGCATAGCCACGGCCGCAGGCCCGCAGGCAATAGCCGATGCCATGGAGCGCGACGACTTCTCCACGGTAGTCACCGCCACGGTGGGCTACAGCGGGCTTGAGCCAACCATACGGGCTATCCGCGCCGGCAAGGACATAGCTTTGGCCAACAAAGAAACGCTTGTCGTAGCGGGCGAACTGATCGACCGCCTGCTGTCGGAATCCAAAAGCAGGATTCTCCCGGTGGATTCGGAACATTCGGCCATCTACCAGTGTCTGGTAGGCGAAGACCCCGCTACGGTCGACCGGCTGATCATCACTGCGTCGGGAGGACCGTTCCGCAACCACACCAAAGAACAGCTGGCCGACGTCACTGTGGCCGACGCCCTGCGTCACCCCAACTGGAACATGGGCAACAAGATCACCATCGACTCGGCGACAATGATGAACAAGGCGTTCGAGATCATCGAGGCTCGATGGCTGTTCGGGCTTGAAGCCGACCGCATCGAGCCGGTGGTACATCCGCAGAGCATCATCCACTCCATGGTGCAATTCTGCGACGGCGCTGTCAAGGCTCAGCTCGGCATACCCGACATGCACCTGCCCATACGCTACGCACTCGGCGATGCCACGCGCATCGGATGTCATGACCGGCGACTGAAGATAGAGGACTATGCCACGCTGACATTCTCTAAGCCCGACATGTCGAAATTCCCATGCCTCGGTCTGGCCTACACCGCTCTTGAGCATGGCGGCACGGCCGCATGTGCCATCAACGCCGCCAACGAAGTGGCCGTAGCGGCATTCCTTGCCGGACGCATCCGTTTCACCGACATCTATCAGGTGATCGAACAGACACGCACATCCACCACCTTCGTAGCCAGCCCCGGTTACGACGACTATGTGGCGGTCAACAG
>JAIDKJ010000266.1 GCA_029051835.1 Paramuribaculum sp.
CCGTCGATGGCGGCTCTCGGTGCGGCAGTGTTGTATTTCCTTCCGCTCTACATATCGGGAGTGGTTTCGAGCTGGATCGTGGTGGTGTTTGTCGTCGGTCTGCTGCTTATGCTGCTTGAGCTTTTTGTCATACCCGGATTCGGCATAGCCGGTATCGCCGGCGGTGTGATGATGGTAGCGGCGCTGTTCTTCGGGCTGTTTGAGAATTTCAGTTTCAGTCTTGGAGGCGTAAGTTCGCTGGCGGTGTGGTATTCGCTGGGAACTATGATGGCCGGCGTGGTGCTTGCCGTAGGGATCATATGGTTGCTTACGTCGCGCTACGGCACACGGCTGATGGGCGGACGCAACCAGCTCGCCAAGGAGCAGCTTGTGGCCGACGGATATATTGGCGTGGATATGCGTCCGGCCCGTTATGTGGGTATGGACGGCGTGGCTCTGACCGATATGCGTCCCTCGGGCAAGGTGATGGTTGAAGGCGAACGGCTCGATGCGGTTTCCGACGATGGTTTTATCGACAGCGGAAGCGCGGTGAAAATAGTGCGCTATGAAAACGCTCAGCTGTATGTGGAGCGTGCCAGAGTGTGCTTCGTCGAGGAGTGACCGGGTTGACGGCCACTGACGGACGCGTCACACGCCGAACTGCTCGCCCTCCATTACGGCGAGTTCCCAGAGGCTCATGGCGTTTTCCTGCTCTTTCTTGAGCGCGGCGTGCTGCCGTATAAGCTCCTCGCTGCTTTCGCCTGCCGCAAAGCGTGCCTCGACGTCGGCTATGCGCTGTTCGACATCGGCTACAGCCGCTTCGGCTTCTGCGATTTTCTTGCGGGCTTTCCGCGCGAGCTTTTCCATCTCCTTCATCTCCTGATAGCTTTTGCGCTGTGGGGCGCAAGGCTTGTCGGTGGGGGCGGCCGCAACGTCGGCCGCCGGCGCGGGCTTTTGTGGCGCGGGCCGCTTGTCGGCCGTCGGTTGGGGCGATGATGCCGAGGGCGATTTTGACAGTTCGAGTTCCTGCAGGCGGCTGATTTTTTTCTTTTCAAGAAATTCGTATATGCCGCCGAGGCATTCCCTTACCTGTCCGCCTCCGAACTCATAGACCTTCTCTACGAGGCCGTCGAGAAATTCGCGGTCGTGCGATACGACGATCACCGTGCCGTCAAACTGCTGTATGGCCTGTTTGAGCACATCTTTGGTCTGCATGTCGAGATGGTTGGTCGGCTCGTCGAGTATGAGCAGATTGACCGGTTCGAGCAGAAGCCGTATCATGGCCAGACGTGTTTTCTCGCCGCCGCTCAACACTTTGACCTTTTTGTCGGAGGCCTCTCCGCCGAACATGAACGCACCGAGTATGTCGCGTATCTTGGTGCGGATGTCGCCTGTGGCCACGCGGTCGATGGTGTCGAACACGGTCAGTTCGCCGTCGAGTAGCTGTGCCTGGTTCTGCGCGAAATATCCTATCTTGACGTTGTGTCCGATCTTCAGCGATCCGTCAAACGGTATTTCGCCCATGATGCATTTCACCAGGGTTGACTTGCCTTCGCCGTTTTTGCCCACAAACGCCACTTTGTCGCCGCGTTTCAGAGTGAAGCTTGCTCCGGCAAACACTTTATGGTTGCCGTAGGTTTTGCCCACATTGTCGGCTATCACCGGGTAGTCGCCCGATCGCGGTGCGGGCGGGAATTTCAGGTTGAGGCGCGATGTGTCGACCTCGTCCACCTCTATGCGTTCTATCTTGGCCAGCTGTTTTATGCGGCTTTGCACCTGCACGCTCTTGGTGGCCTTGTAGCGAAACCGTTCGATGAATTCCTCCGTGTCCTGAATCTGTTTCTGCTGGTTCTGATATGCCCGCATCTGTTGCTCCATGCGCTCGCGTCGCAGTTCTACGAAATGCGAGTAGCTGACGGCGTAGTCGTAGATGTGTCCGAGCGATATCTCTATGGTGCGGTTAGTCACATTGTCGATAAACGCACGGTCGTGGCTGACGAGCACCACTGCCTTGGCTTTGCTCACCATGAATTGTTCGAGCCACTGTATTGACTCTATGTCGAGATGGTTGGTCGGCTCGTCGAGAAGCAACACGTCGGGGCGGCGCAGCAGAAGCTTGGCGAGTTCGATGCGCATACGCCATCCGCCGCTGAATTCCGATGTGGGCCGGCTGAAGTCGCTCCGGGCAAATCCGAGTCCGGTCAGTGTCTTTTCCATCTCGGCCTCCATGTTGTCGCTCTCTTCCATGGCTATGCGTTCTGACAGCGATGTCATGTCGTCGATCAGACGGTGGTATTCGGCCGATTCGTAGTCGGTCCGCGAGGCGAGCTGATCGTTGATCTCTCCGAGCCGCCGGTGCAGGTCGTCGATGGCGGCAAATGCTTTTCTGACCTCCTCGGCTACCGTCAGAGTGTCGGAAATCTCCATTTGCTGCGGCAGATAGCCTATGGTGACGTCCTGTGCTACCGCTACAGTGCCCGATGTTGGGCGCTGCAGTCCGGCGATAATTTTGAGCATTGTCGACTTTCCGGCTCCGTTTTTGCCTACGAGGGCTATGCGGTCGCGACGGTTTATGACATAGCTTATGTTGTCGAGCAGCGTCTTGGCGCTGAATTCTACGCTGAGGTTCTGTATGGAGATCATGTCTTGGATCGGTGGCGATGGTTGGACAGGAAGGGGTGAAATAAATGAAGCCGGTCTTCGTGAAGAAGGCCGGCTTCTGAAGGGGTGAGTAGTGAATCCGGGAATCGAACCCGGGTCTCCACCGTGAGAGGGTGGCGTGCTAGGCCACTACACTAAATCACCATTTTGTTGTCGATCTCTCTCGATTGACACTGCAAAATTACATCCCTTTTTTGAACTGTGCAAATTTTTCAGGAGTTTTTTTTGAAAAAAAATGCGTGTTGTTGCCATTTGATTTTGTAAATGGCTTTATAACAGCGTTATATTGCCAAAGAACTCCGGTCGATGAAAATCGGGCTGCGGGGTGGTGATCGGCGCCCAGCTCAGATAGTGGGGTTCGGAAGTGGCGTCGGCGCACTTGTAGAAGTTGGCCCGCATATCGACCGGTTTGCCCGGTTCGTAGTTGATTCCGATGAGCGAGAGCGGTATGGCGGCCAGCAGATTCCAGGAGAAAATGCCTTGCAGCTCTTCGAAGGGGCGTGTGCCGCAGCTTGCCAGGCGTCTTACGCTGTCGAGCTGTTCGTCGGTGAGTTTTTCGCCCGAGTGGCGGTCCATGCGGCGGGCTGCATGGATGGTGCCGATGCAGTTGAACTCAAAGTTGTAGTAGGGGGCTTCTCCGTGAGGCGCCACGAAAAATTCCACACATGAATCCTGATATACGTCGGAGTTGTTCTGGTAGTTGACCGCGCGCAGGTAGTTGCACCGTGTGAAGAAGTCGATGTAGATCTGTGTGTCGGAGTGGGCGATGGTGAAGGCTGTCAGCGGCCGGTAGGGGTACTGGTCTTTCCAGTTGAGACGGTCGATGGTCTGGTGTTCGCCTTTCTCGTCGAGATATTTCACGGCCTGGTCGAGGCTCATTGAGTCGAGTTCCGGCAGATAAGGGATGTCGAGATGTCGTCGTTGGTTCTGCATATATCGGTTG
>JAIDKJ010000267.1 GCA_029051835.1 Paramuribaculum sp.
CCATAAAACTGCAGCCCGAAATTCCTTTTACATGGGCTTCGGGATGGAACTCGCCTATCTACACCGACAATCGTAAGACTCTCTCATATCCTGAGGTGCGTAGCTTCATCAAAATAGAGATGTGCCGGCTTATTCTTGAGAATTTCGAGAAGCCCGACGCCATAGCCGGAGTAGCTACCGGCGCCATAGCCATGGGTGCGCTCGTGGCCGCCGCTCTCGGATTGCCATACGTATATGTACGCTCTTCGCCCAAAGACCACGGTCTGGAAAATCTGATTGAAGGCAATCTCCCTCCCGGACAGCGCGTGGTGGTGATTGAAGACCTCATCTCCACAGGCGGCAGCAGTCTGAAAGCTGTAGAGGCTATACGTCAGGCAGGTTGCGACGTTGTCGGCATGGCAGCTATATTCACCTATGGATTCCCGCTGGCCATCAAGCGTTTCAAGGATGCAGGCGTGGAGCTGCTCACCCTCAGCAACTACAATGCGATGCTTGAGGCTGCTCTCGAAACGCAGTATATCCGCGAAGAGGATCTTGATACGCTCAGGGAATGGCGTAAAGATCCGGCCAACTGGGCACCTGTGCGCTGAACCGACCGACATCTGACAGTATCATGCCGTTTGGCCCGCAAAGCCAAACGGCTTTCTAATGAATAAAGCTTATTGTCAATAAACATATCAATATGGCTACATATAAAAGCAAACCGGTGAGCATCGGCCGACCGATAGAGGAAGTGTATGCGCGTATAGCCGACATCGCTGCCTATCAGAAACATATCGACGCACTCCCTGAGGAGGCGCGCCAGAAGATAGGCGAAGTGGAGTTTACCGATGACTCGATATCCATCAACGCCGCTCCGGTAGGCCAGCTGAAATTCGTCGTAAAGGAGCGTGTCGCCCCGTCTAAGGTCACTCTTGAGGCCGCGCAGTCGCCGGTGCCGCTGAAGCTGGTTGTCGCGCTTGAGCCGAATGGCGATTCGTCGACCAGCGCCACAAGCATCATCGACGTGGAGATTCCGGCGATGCTCCGTCCGCTCATCGGAGGGAAACTGCAGGAGGCTTCCGACAAATTCGGCGAACTGCTTCAAACCTTTTTCGCTTGATCGGCCGACGGTTCTTGCCGGTAGGATTGATATTGGCCGCAATCGCTTCGTCATGCGATTCGGTCGATGATGACCGGATTCCGCCTGCTCCTGTCAGGATAGATTTTGCCGGACAGGGAGAGTGGGATGTGTATGGCGTGGGCGGAGCGCTGCAGTGGCGTGAGTTCATAAAGTCGCAGCGCCTTCCTTCAGGATTTCCCTATTCCGACGCCTCGCAGACCGGATATGCCGGTGTGGTGCTTGTGGGCGATTTCGTCGGAGAGCCGCAGGCCTATGATCTATCATGCCCGGTGGAGATGAAACGCGATGTCCGCGTATCGGTTGACCCCGATCAGGCGGTGGCGCGATGCTCAGTGTGCGGAAGCACTTACGACATATTCCGTCAAGGCGCTCCGCTTTCGGGCAAAGCCGCTGAAAAAGGATATGCGATGAGAAAATATCGTGTCGGGATGAAAGCCGACGGATCGAGGTGGATCGGTAACTGATATCCACTTACTATAACTTAACACACTCAATACAGAGAATTTGGCAACGGAAGACTATCTTCAGCAGCTCAACGGTCAGCAGCGTGCCGCCGTGGAGTATGTCGACGGTCCCAGCCTTGTGATAGCTGGAGCGGGATCCGGAAAGACACGTGTGCTGACCTATAAGATTGTGCATCTGCTCGGATGTGGATATGAACCGTGGCGCATACTTGCCCTAACGTTTACCAACAAGGCCGCGCGTGAGATGCGTGAGCGTATCGAGGCGCTGGTGGGTACTGCGGTGGCGTCCAAGTTGTGGATGGGTACATTCCATTCGATCTTTGCGCGTATATTGCGTACCAATGCCGATCGGCTCGGATTCAAAAGCAGTTTCACCATATATGATTCGGCCGACTCCAAATCGCTCGTAAAGACTATCATCAAGGACCTGGCCCTTGACGATAAGCTCTATAAGCCTTCGGCGGTGATGTCGGCGATCTCCACGGCCAAGAACGCTCTTATATCTCCCGAAAAATATGCTGCCGACCGTGAACTTATGCGTGCCGACGCCGACGCGCGCCGACCGCGCATCCATGAAATATACCGGATCTACCGCGACCGTTGCTTCACGGCCGGAGCTATGGATTTTGATGATCTGCTGTATTACACCAATGTGTTGCTCCGCGACAATCCCGACGTGTTGCGTCATTATCAGGAGTTTTTCCGCTACGTGCTTGTCGACGAGTATCAGGACACCAACTTCGCGCAGCATCTTATTGTTGCCAGAATATGCGAGCAGCATCATCAGCTATGTGTCGTGGGCGACGACGCGCAGAGCATCTACTCCTTCCGTGGCGCCAACATACGCAATATCCTCTCCATGCGCGACACTTATCCGGGCATGAAGCTCTTCAAGCTCGAACGCAACTATCGCTCCACGCAGAATATAATCAATGCAGCCAATTCGCTCATAGAGAAGAACACCGAGCAGATACGCAAAGCGGTGTATTCCGAAAACAGCCCCGGCGACCTCATCGAAGTGGTGTCGAGCTACAGCGATCTCGACGAGAGCGCCATCGTGGCCAACCGCATATCGCAGGTGAGAATGCTGACACATGATTCCTACGACGAGTTCGCAATACTCTACCGTACGAACGCACAGAGCCGTATACTGGAGGAATCGCTGCGCAAACGCAATATTCCTTACCGTATCTACGGCGGCCTTTCGTTTTATCAGCGCAAGGAGGTGAAGGATGCAGTGGCTTATTTCCGACTGGCTGTAAATCCCGACGATGACGAGGCGTTGCGCCGTGTGATCAACTTCCCGGCGCGCGGCATTGGCGAAACCACCGTCAACAAGGTGGCGCGTGCGGCTATGGATGCAGGAGTCAGCATGATGGCTGTATTGCACGATCCTGACGGCTACGGACTGGAGGTGCATTCGGGAACGCGGCGCAAGCTTGCCGCCTTTGCAGAGATGATCCGACGGTTTGCGGATAAAGTGGCTTCGGGCGACGATGCTTTGGCCGTAGCCTCGGAGATCATACGCACCACCGGATTGCTATCCATGCTGATCACTGACCGAACGCCGGAGAGTATTTCAAAACAGGAAAACCTCAACGAGCTTCTTGCCGGAGTCAAGGAGTTCACCGAAATGAGGCGTGAGGAGGGCGAAGTCGAGTTGGGACTGGCATCGTTCCTCGGACAGATATCGCTTGCTACCGATCAGGATTCCGACGATGTAGCTGAAGAACGTGTCACACTCATGACCGTCCATGCTGCCAAGGGGCTGGAATTCAATAATGTGTTTATCGTCGGCGTGGAGGAGGATCTCTTCCCGTCGTCGATGGCGCAAGGTTCGGTAA
>JAIDKJ010000268.1 GCA_029051835.1 Paramuribaculum sp.
ACGGCCGGGGGCTAAGTCGATAAGATGAGCCAGCGAATCAGTTATGTTGTCAAGAATAAGCAGATAATCACCGGCTCTTTGCATCGAAAGCGGGCGTCCGATAATCGGTTCGGGAGCAATCTCCACATCCTCCACGAGGATATCCCTGCGCTCAATAACATCATTCGCTTTTCGGTCGGAGCATCCGGTCGAAAGCATCGAAAACAAAATGGCCGACAATGCAAGCCGCCTGCATACATGGTATTTCATTACTTTGTTTTATTGGTTTAGCAGCCGGATGAATTATCGTAATCACGATGGGTTACGTCAGCGCCGGGCCGGTATCTTGAGTTTGTCGCCTATATCCAGACGTGTACCCGACATACCATTGGCCTTTTGTATCGCGGCCACAGTGGTGCCGAAGCGCTTGGCTATCTTGCTCAGATTGTCGCCGCGACGCACGGTGTAGGTTGTAGTCGATGCTGCAGCGGAAGCCGCCTTGGCAGCGCTCTTTTTAGATGCCGGTTGTTTTGCGGATGTTTTGGCCGCGGATGAAGTCCGTGATTCCGCTGCGGCAGCCTTTGGCTGTGCCTGAGCCACGGCCGGCTGCTCGCCACCGTCCTGCGGCTTCGGGATGACTCCGTCGGCCGATGCCACCGATGTCGAATCAGCGCTTACACGGATCCTTTCGTAGGTCTGTATCTTCAACTTTTTGCCACTGTGCACCTTGCCGCTCCTCATATTGTTCCAGCGCTTGATATCTGTGGCGCTGACGCCATATTTGCGGGCTATGGAACGAAGATTCTCTCCGCGGCCTACGGTATGCGTCTTGGTGATCATTCGCGTAACATACGACGATCCGTCGGGCTGACGCTCAAGGCTTTCACCCGGCTCCACATGCGTACGGCGGGCGTAGGCCTCCGAATTCATGTCGAGAATAGCCTGTTCGCTCATTATATAGCTGAGCACCTGCTGCGAAGGGAGTACGAGAGCGTAGGGATGATTGTCGCCCGGTATTATATCCTTGCGAAACTGCGGATTGAGCATCCTTATCTCCTCTACCGGTATATTGAGCACCTGCGCTATCTGATTGAAATGCACTCGTTTGTCGACCAGCACAGTATCAGTTATAAGCTTCTGCTTCACGACCGTCGGACGGATGCCGTACTTGCCGTAGTAGTTCATCACATAGTTGGCCGCTATGAATGCCGGCACATATCCGCGGGTTTCAGGCAGAAGGAAATTGTAGATCTCCCAGTAATCCATCTTGCCTGTGCCGCCTGCACGACGCAATGCTTTGTTGACATTGCCCGGGCCGCAGTTGTAGGCGGCAATGGCAAGCGACCAGTCCTCGTAGATCTCATACAACTGCTTGAGATAGCGCACGGCACAGCGCGACGCAAGACGCGGATCACGACGCTGGTCGACGAGCGAGTTCACCTCAAGCCCCAGACCTGTGGCCGTGGCCGGCATCATCTGCCACAATCCGCACGCGCCGGCACGGGATACGGCATTGGGATTGAGCGCCGACTCTATGATAGGCAGATACTGAAGTTCGAGAGGCAGCTTTTCGCGCAGAAGCTCCTCGACGAATATATTGCCGTAATAATTGTTGAGAGCAAGCAGATCGGCCACAAGATCGCGACGCTTCACGAGATACATGTCGATGTAGTTGCCCACGATAGAGTTGTACGGCAACTCTATCTCTGCCGGAAGCTGGCTCAGCAGCTCCTCGTATTCGGCGGGATTGCCTTTTATCGGAGTGGCTGCCGACTCGTCGGCTCGCGCGGCGTAATGCTTCAGATAGAAGTTTTCCTGCAATTCGCGAGTCTTGGTCTCAAAACTCTCCGGCGCAATGATATTGTCGTCGGTGATCGAATGCTTGATGTCGAGAATGGACAGCCCCTTAGCTGTTGCAGTAAGCGTGAGCAGTCCGGTCAATAGTGTGATAATCGATTTCTTCATGATTCGGTAATCTTTGCGGGATCATGTACACTCAGAAACGCAACGCCCATTGCAGCCCGAGTCCGGGTCGTGTGCGTGTATCGGGTATTACGGCAGGAGCCACCTCCATCGACAGATCGGGAGATATATCGAAGTGCGCCAGCGACGCGTCGACATATGCGTCGACTATTGCGAGAAGATACACTCCCACCATGGAGATGATACACAGGTCGCGGTTTCTGCGGTAAAAGTCCTTGCGTGATTTCAATATATTGGTGAGCCACGTCTTGTCGAGATCCTCTTCCTTGACTGTCGTGGGGAAGAAGTCCATGTAGCTCTTGGTATTCGGATCATTGTCCATTATATCGCCGTAAGCGCGTGTGTAGTCTTTAAGCATGGAGTTGTTCCACGACGCGCCATATCCGAGTCCCATGAACCCGGCTGCTACGAGCGGAAGCTTCCAGTAGCGGCGGTTGTAGACCTGTCCCAATCCGGGGAACAGAGCCGACATCCACACGGCTCTCATCGGGTCGGGATTGAATTCCCTGAGATTGCGGTTGATACCGGCAGCTTCTTTGATCGAGTCGGGCAGCATCGCCATCTGAGGCGAATCGGCGATTGCGATCGAATCCACCGGCTGCACCGTCAGACTGTCGGAAGCCGCCACTTCGATTGAATCCACCACTACTTCCGCCGGGAGTCTTACAGGCTGACCCAGCGGTATGGAATCGGGCACTTCGACCTTGTGCTGACGCTTGACAGGCTTGATAGGCCGCGTAGTCTGACAAAAAATGTTAAAAGGACACAGCAATGCGACAATGACCGTCATGATCATCGCCGCAGAGGCCACAGGACTAAATAGTCTTTTGTTGCTGCCGTTTCCTTTGCGCATGCCTATACCACTGATTTTATTTGATTTATCCGGATATTTCAGCTTCTGTCAGTTGATTCTGTCAGCCCTCCTGGGCTTTTACGTCGTCAAAGATAGTAATTAATCTTTCAAGTTCATCCTCACTCTTGAAACTGAACGTGATTTTACCGGCGCCTGAAGCCGAACAGGTGAAGTGGACCGGAGTGTTGAATTTGCTTGAAAGATGATTGCGCAACAATTCGAAATCCTTCGACAGCGACGTATTTTCTCCGCCGTTGCGCGCCTCTGCCCCTCCATCACGGATTGACTTCACAAGATCCTCCACTTTACGCACCGACAGTCCCTCTTTGATGATGCGCTTGTAGATCTTCAGCTGCATCGTAGGATCGTCGATAGCGAGAAGCGCACGTGCGTGACCCATATCCAGACGTTTGTCGCGCAAGCCGAGCTGCACTTCGGCAGGCAGGCGCAGAAGTCGCAGGAAGTTGGCCACCGTAGCGCGTTTCTTGCCTATGCGCTCGCTCAGCCGCTCCTGCGTGAGTTCGTAGCGCTCTATGAGTTTTTTGAATGTCAGGGCTATCTCTATGGCGTTGAGATCCTCGCGCTGGATATTCTCTATCAGCGCCATCTCCGTCAGTTCGCTGTCGCTGGCTACGCGTATATATGCCGGCACAGTCGACAGCCCTGCCATGCGAGCAGCCCTGTAGCGGCGTTCGCCGGCTATGATCTGATAGTAGCCGCCAACGCTTCGGAGCGAAATGGGCTGGATGATGCCCAGTTCTCTGATAGATGCGGCCAGTTCGGCCAGCGACTCTTCGTCGAAATTGCTGCGCGGCTGATCGGGATTGGGCTGTATCAGTTCTATATCTATCTCATTGATGGCCGAAGCTCCCGATGCGGGCACATCGTCCATAGGTATCAGTGAGTCGAGTCCTCGGCCAAGCGCCTGACGTTTCGGTTTCATTTAGATGTGGCTTTAGCTTTTTTCTTCTGCTTGTTGATTATCTCCTTTGCCAAGGCGTTGTGTGATGTCGCGCCACGGCTTTCCGGGTCATAGACGAGCGCGGGCAAACCATGCGACGGCGCCTCGCTCAGACGTATATTGCGCGGTATGACCGTATTGAACACCATATCGCCGAAATGTCCCTTAAGCTCCTCATAGATCTGATTGGCAAGCCTGAGGCGCGCGTCGTACATCGTCAGCAGGAATCCTTCGATTTCAAGCGCCGGATTAAGACGGGGCTTGATGATGCGTATGGTATTGATCAGCTTGGTGATGCCCTCAAGAGCAAAATATTCGGCCTGCACGGGTATGATCACAGAGTTGGCAGCCGTCAGCGCATTGACAGTTATCAGACCGAGCGACGGTGAGCAGTCGATAAGTATGTAATCGTATTTGTCGGCGACGGGAGCAAGCACCTTCGACAATACGCGCTCACGGTTAGGACGGCTGATCAGCTCCAGCTCCGCGCCCGCCAGATCGATCCGCGACCCGACCAGCTCCAGCCCCTCCACGCAGGTAGGCACCTGCGATCCTTCAAGAGGATAGTCGTCGACGAGGCATTCGTAGATCGACGAGGACATCTGATCAGGGTTGATACCATAGCCCGACGTGGCGTTGGCCTGCGGGTCGGCATCGATTATGAGCACTTTTTTCCCCTCGGCTGCGAGCGACGCTCCGAGATTGATCGTAGTTGTGGTCTTTCCCACCCCTCCTTTCTGATTGGCTATTGCAATTATCTTGCCCATGTGTTTTTACTTGTGACTGATGTTACACGCTGCAAAGATAGCTTGATTTCAACACACTGCACAAATGTTCCACGGCAAAAATGAGTTAAATGTTGATAAATCGCCATGAATGTTGAAAACCCCGCCGACGAGGCTCCTGAAAGCCTCTCCGGCGGGGATCTAAACGGATATTGTAAACTATGTGAAATTCCTCAGCTACAGGGATCAGAGTGTGTTGAGCAGTTCGAGCTTGCCCGAATCCACCAGATGGATGATCAGTTCGCCGAACAGCGTATTCTGCCATGCAAACCAGGGACGGGTGAAATCGGCGGGATTGTCGACGTTGAACGACTCATGCATGAATCCCGTGCCCGCATCGGTGTCGAGAAGCATTCGCAGCGACGCGCGAATCTCCTCATCGTCGGTGGCGGTGAACGCGCGCATCATCAGACTCATAGGCCATGCCATATCATAGCCTACGTGCGGCCCTCCTATGCCTTCGCCGGCCTTGCCCTTGAAAAAGTAGGGGTTGCTCTCGCTCCACACGAAATTGCGCGTGTTGCGGTATACCGGGTCGTCAATATCAACATCGCCGAGATATGCCATAGACAGGAGCGAGGGGACATTGGCGTCGTCCATAAGCATACGGTTGCCGAAACCGTCTACCTCATAAGCATAGATCGTACCGAACTCCGGATGATCGTATGTGGCATACTGTTTCAGAGCCGACTCCACCTCATCGGCAAGCGAGCGGCACTCCCCTGCCAGAGCGGCATCACCATTGACGGCTGTCAATATCTCGGCCGCCTTGCGCAGCGATGTCACCGCAAAGAAATTGGAGGGAATCAGATATTGCAATGTAGTAGAGTCGTCAGAGGGACGGAACGACGACACGATCAGTCCGCATCCACTCACGGGCGCTCCCCATCCGGCATTGTTGAGAGTGTCGAGTGCACGGTCGGTGCGCCGGAGGAAGCGGTAAGGTCCTTTTTTATCATCCTTGCGCTGCTGTTGCCTGAATGTCTGCACGACAAGAGCCATCGCCTGCTTCCATTCATCGCCACGGAAAACAGAGTCGTCACCTGTACGCTTCCAGTATTCATATGCCAGACGTATCGGATAACACAGCGAGTCGATCTCCCATTTACGCTCATGGACCTCGGGGCGCATATCAGTGAAGTCGCTCTGCCACTCGCCTCCGGTAGGCCCGTCATTGAACGCATTGGCATAAGGATCGAGAATAATGCAGCGCAACTGGCGGCGTATCACGCCGGCGATAAGCTCCTTCAGACGAGGATCGTCGGCGGCAAGAGCCACATAAGGCCACACCTGCGCGCCTGAGTCGCGGAGCCACATGGCCGGTATGTCGCCCGTATATACAAACGTGTCGGGTGTGCCGTCTGACTCCGTGCGGAAGTGGACGGTCGTGTCGAGAGTGTTTGGGAAACAGTTCTCAAACATCTCGGCAAGCTTTCGGTTGGAGAGCTGCGATTTGATCCGTCGTATCTTCTCCTCCACTGCCTTCGATGTGAACAGACGCTCCGATACAGGAGGCCGCTCACCGGTGACGGTGCGTCCGGCGACAGGCATGGCGGTATTGTCCTGCGGACAGGCACACCACGGATCGGCAGCGGCAAGTACGGCCACCGGCATCATGAGCGATGCCGCGAGCGCAAACAACTGCCTGTTCATGACGCTGAAGATATATATTCCGAAATCCATGTTCCCACAGCGTCAGTTCCGACTGCATTGGCCGGATCAGCGGCTATGTCGGGAGTGCTTACTCCCGCTTCCATAGATGCGTCGACAGCCTTGCGGATGCATTCGCCCTCTTCTGCGAGTCCGAAATATTCGAAAAGCATTGCCACCGAGAGAATCTGTGCCAGCGGATTGGCTATATTCTTGCCTGCAGCCTCGGGCCACGACCCGTGTATCGGCTCGAAAACCGGAGTGCCTTCGCCTATTGACGCCGACGGCAGCAGTCCCATTGATCCCGAAATCACGCTACCCTCGTCGGTGAGTATATCGCCGAAGGTGTTTTCGGTCACCATCACGTCGAAAAAACGCGGATCCTGTATCATGCGCATCGAAGCGTTGTCGACATACATGAAGTCGGTAGCCACATCGGAATTGTCCTTCGCCATCTCCTGGGCGACCTTACGCCACAGACGCGACGAAGCGAGCACATTGGCCTTATCCACCACAGTGAGATGCCCCCTGCGTCGACGGGCATAGTCAAAAGCCACCTTAAGGATGCGCGTGATCTCTCCGCGTGTATATGCGCAGGTGTCGTAGGCATGGTCGTCGCTTTCGAATTTTTCTCCGAAATACATGCCGCCCGTCAGTTCGCGGATACAAACGAAGTCGGCGCCACCGACTATCTCCTCGCGCAGAGGCGATTTGTGGATCAGCGACGCAAATGTGGTCACCGGCCTGATATTGGCAAAGAGTCCCAGCTTCTTGCGCATGGCCAGAAGGCCCTGCTCGGGACGCACCTTGAGATCGGGACGATTGTCGAAACGCGGATCGCCTACTGCCGAAAACAGTACGGCATCGGCATCGCGACAGATATGGTAGGTTTCCTCCGGGAACGGGGCGCCTACGGCATCGATCGCGGCCGCACCTACAAGAGCGGACATAAACTCCACCTCGTGGCCGAAACGACGGCACACCGCGCTCATCACTTTTACGCCCTCGCGCGATATTTCGGGGCCTATGCCATCGCCGGCCAAAAGCGCTATCTTTAATTTCATTGACGATTCAGATTAATGATTGATATGATATTCATGGCGTTCGCTGAGTCAGGAACACAGCCGATCACTTGTTGTTGGCCGCCTCGAAGGAATCGATCTCCCCGGAGTGCGACAGCAGGTATCCGATATCATCCAGTCCCTCTATGAGGCACTGTTTTTTATAAGGATTGATATCGAACGACTCTTTGCGTCCGGTGGCCAGATTCTCAACTGTCTGGTTGGGAAGATCGACCCGCACCTCTGATTCCGGATCGGCCTCGACCGTAGCAAAGAGTTCGGCAAGAAAATCATCGGACACTACGACCGGCAGCACGAAATTGTTGAGTTCGTTGTTTTTATGTATATCGGCGAAAAAGCTCGATATCACCACTCTGAAGCCGTAGTCGGCAATAGCCCATGCGGCATGTTCACGGCTCGATCCGCAACCGAAATTCTTGCCGGCCACGAGAATGCATCCGCTGTAGCGGTCATCGTTGAGCGGAAAACAGGGACGTTTATTGCCCTCAGCATCAAACCGCCAGTCGCGAAAAAGATTTTCGCCAAAACCTTCGCGTGAGGTCACTTTAAGAAACCTCGCCGGTATTATCTGGTCGGTATCGACATTCTCCACAGGCAGAGGCACACACCGCGAGGTGACTATTGTAAATTTGGGATTATCCATCTGGTTCAAGATTTGCGTGGGTCAGTTATTACACCATTGACGGCTGCTGCCGCAGCCACGAGAGGTCCGGCCAAAACCGTGCGTGCTCCCGGCCCCTGACGCCCTTCGAAATTGCGGTTGGAGGTCGATACGGCCAGACATCCGGCAGGCACCTTGTCGTCGTTCATGGCCAGACAAGCCGAGCATCCGGGCTGACGTATCTCGAAACCGGCAGCCTCAAGCACCTTGTCAAGTCCCTCCTCGGCTATCTGCCGGCGCACTTTCCATGATCCCGGCACAAGCCATGCGGTCACATCGGGATGCTTCATGCGCCCTTCGACATACGATGCAAACGCTCTGAAATCCTCTATGCGTCCGTTGGTGCAACTTCCGAGAAACACATAGTCGACTTTCTGCCCTTCCAGACTTTCTCCGGAACGGAAGCCCATATAATCCAGTGATTTCTCAAACGATATGCGTGCGGCCGCATCATCGGGAGGCGTCGGCACCGGCTCGCTTATGCCGATACCCATACCGGGATTGGTTCCGTAGGTGACACGCGGCTCTATATCAGCGGCGTCATACCTCACTTCGCGGTCGTAGACGGCATCGTCGTCCGACGGCAGAGTGCGCCAGTAGGCCACGGCGGCGTCCCATTCCCGGCCTTTCGGAGCATATTCGCGTCCCTTTAGATAGTCGAAGGTCGTCTGGTCAGGCGCCACCATGCCTCCACGGGCACCCATTTCGATCGAAAGATTGCACAATGTCATGCGCTGCTCCATCGATAGCGCACGAACCGCTTCGCCGGCATATTCCACAAAATATCCGGTAGCTCCGCCGGTGCCGAGCTGTGCGATGATATAAAGGGCCATATCCTTGGCCGTAACGCCGGTGCCGAGAGAGCCGTCGACAGTGATACGCATAGTCTTGGGCCTCGGCTGAAGGATGCACTGCGTGGCGAGCACCATCTCCACCTCGCTCGTCCCGATGCCGAATGCGACGGCACCGAATGCTCCGTGGGTGGATGTGTGGCTGTCGCCGCACACTATCGTGCTTCCGGGGAGCGTCAGACCGTTTTCAGGCCCCATGACATGGATTATGCCGTTGTGCTCGTCGCCGAGCGGAAACAGCGTGATGCCAAATTCACGGGCATTTTTCAGCAACGTGTCGACCTGCCGGGCCGAAACCGGATCGGCGATCGGACGATCTTGATTGACTGTAGGAATATTGTGGTCGGGTGTGCTGAACGTACGGTCGGGACGGCGAACCCGCAGGCCACGGCTGCGCAGTCCGTCAAAAGCCTGAGGACTGGTCACCTCATGACAGTAATGACGGTCGATATAAAGCTGTGTAGGCCCTCCGGGAATATCCGTCACCGTGTGGGCGTCCCATATTTTGTCGAAAAGTGTCTTTCCCATCTTGATATACGGTTTATCTCACAAATTTATTGATGGCATCGACAAACGCCTCGGCGCTCGCGCCGATAATGTCGGTATTGGCCGAAAAGCCATAATATTGCTGCCCTTCGTGTTCGACTGTCAGATGCACCTTGCCGACATCGTTGCTACCCTTGTTGATGGCCTGTATCAGGAACTCCTTGACGAGCATATTGCGGCGTATGATCACCTTGATGGCGGAGATGGCCGCATCCACCGGACCATTGCCCGAGGCACACGCCTCGAATTTCTCTCCGGCGATATCGAGGCCCACGCTGGCCACCGAACGGATACCCACCCCCGAACTTACCTGCAGATAGTCGAGCTTTATGCGATGGTTGGCACGGTGATGCTGGCCGGCGAGCATCAGCACGTCATCGTCGTTGATCTCCTTCTTTTTGTCGGCCAGACGCAGGAATGACTCATAGGCCTTGTCGAGAGCCTCTTTGTCGAGATCCACTCCCAATATATGCAGACGGTGTTTGAGAGCCGCACGGCCACTGCGCGCAGTGAGCACTATGGAGTTCTCGTCAATGCCCACATCCTTCGGATCAATTATCTCGTAGCTCTCGCGATTTTTGAGCACACCGTCCTGATGTATGCCGCTCGAATGGGCAAAAGCATTACGGCCCACTATGGCCTTGTTGGCCTGAACAGGCATATTCATCAGGTTGCTCACCATGCGGCTTGCCGCATTGATCTTAGTGGTGTTGATGTTGGTGTCGATACCAAGCTCATGATGACAGCGGCATATCATCACTATCTCTTCAAGCGATGTATTGCCGGCCCGCTCGCCGATACCGTTTATCGTCACTTCGGCCTGCCGCGCTCCGTTGATGATGCCGGACATGGTGTTGGCGGTAGCCATGCCGAGATCGTTGTGGCAGTGAGTGGCGATAGTAGCCTTGTGGATGCCGTCGACATGTTCCATAAGATACTTGATCTTGGCGCCGAATTCACCCGGCAGGCAATATCCGGTCGTATCGGGGATATTGACCACTGTGGCTCCGGCCTTGATCACCGCCTCGATCACCCTCGCGAGATACTCGTTGTCGGTGCGTCCGGCATCCTCGGCATAGAACTGCACATCCTCGACGAAGCGCTTGGCATAGCTCACGCATGCCACAGCCCGCTCGAGAATTTCATCGCGATTGGAGTTGAACTTATAGCGTATATGATAGTCCGAGGTACCGATACCTGTGTGTATACGTTTGTGTTTGGCATATTGCAGCGCATCGGCCGCCACGCGGATATCATTCTCCACGGCGCGGGTGAGCGCGCATATAGTCGGCCATGTGACAGCCTTGCTGATCTCCACTACGGAATTGAAATCGCCCGGACTCGACACCGGGAATCCGGCCTCTATCACGTCGACGCCAAGCTCCTCGAGAGTCCGCGCCACCTCGATTTTCTCTACGGTGTTGAGCTGACATCCGGGCACCTGCTCGCCGTCGCGAAGTGTTGTATCGAAAATAAACAGTTTATCGCTCATACGTTAAATCCTATGTGATTTTTTTTACATCGAAACACAAAGTTACAAAATAATCCGTTTCTCAACTATTTTCACGATAAAAAACAACAAAATCGCACAAATTTGTACGATTTTGTTGCAATATCGCCGATTTATCAACAAAATCTGCAGCCGCTTCGCAACTTCACTGATGCGACGACTGCAGACGTCTCAAGATAGAAATCGTAGTCGATTATTATACGGTCTGATTCTCGGTGTTTTCAGGCTGAATAACGCGTTTTGCACCGATATAATTGCGCGAGTAGTATCCTCCGTCGGGGAATCGCTGGTAGCTCACTCCCTTGCTTGAGGCTGCATGAATGAACGTGAGCGATTCGCCGCCGTCATCCACCTCTACGACCATAGCTACATGGCCGACGCGTCCTTTGCCGCTGCGCGGACTCGAAAAGAACATCAGATCGCCGGGACGCAGCTCCGACGTTTTCACCGGCTCGCCCTGCGCATACTGCATACGCGAAGTGCGATTGAGCGTAACGCCTGCATTACGGAATATGTAGCTGGTAAAGCCGGAGCAGTCAAATGTTTTAGGACCTGTGCTGCCCCACACATAACGGCGGCCTATAAACTGTGAGGCGAATTTCGTGAGATTGTCGGTAATCTCGCGTAGCGAAGCCTCAGCGTCGGCACTCTTCGCGTCATCAGCAGGCAGATCGAGCAATTGAGGCATATTGATCAGCGACCATGGCTCAGCCACTTGCGGCTCGGCAAGTTTCAGAGGTGGATTCACTGAAGGCTTCATTGAAGTAAGTGTCAGTATCGACACAATAAGTATCACAAAAGCGTAGAAATATCTTTTCATGTCGTATAAAATTCAAAAGTCAGATGGATTGCTGTGCTTTTTCCGGATGCAAAATTACTACATCTCAGCACGTTGCACAATATGCAGGATTCACATCGGTTTGCATATGGGTTAAAATTAAGCACTACCAATGATCATGCCTCACAACACACATAGTCCGCAAACGCTCTGACTGCCTGATGAATAGCTAAACCATTGCATTCAACAGCAATCGTACAGCGCCAACATTAATTAACCATCTTCGCAACAACCTGTTACATCTTTTCAGCTTTTTTCAAGCATCTTTTTCGCTATATTTGCAGCCGGAAAGAAATGATATCACCAACTACACAAGCATGAATACGGTAATAGAAATCACAGATATAAACCAACCGGAAGCACAGATATTCAGCCGCCTCACTGAAGCGCAGCTTTGCGACGCATCGCAACGCGGATGGGGATTGTTCATAGCCGAAAGTCCAAAGGTGATATCCGTGGCGCTTGATGCCGGATATGAACCGGTGGCGCTGCTATGCGAGCGCAAGCACCTCGCGGGCGATGCCGCTCCGATCATCGGCCGGATGAACGACGACGTCACAATCATGACCGGCGAACGCGACGTGCTGTCAGCACTGACCGGCTACCGGCTCACACGCGGTGTGCTCTGCGCTATGAAACGCCGCACACCGCCGACAGTCGACGAGATCTGCGGCAACGCACGACGCATAGTGATCATTGACGGCGTGAGCGACACCACCAATATCGGCGCGATATTCCGCTCGGCTGCCGCGCTGGGCATTGACGGCGCGCTGCTTACTCCCACAGCGTGCGATCCGCTCAACCGACGAGCGGTGAGAGTGTCGATGGGCTCGGTATTTCTGCTGCCATGGACTTTTTGCGACGACGCCGCAGGAGAAGCCCGGCGACGAGGATTCAAGACCGTGGCAATGGCGCTGCGCCATGATTCGGTGGCCATCACCGACGAACGCCTGAAACGCGAACCGAAGCTTGCCATCATGATGGGGACCGAAGGCGACGGGCTTGACTATGATACAATAAAGCAAGCCGACTATACCGTAAAGATACCTATGTATCACGGAGTCGACTCGCTTAATGTGGCCGCCGCGAGCGCAGTGGCCTTCTGGGAACTGGCCTCACATTGAGGCGTACTTTTCAATTGTCGGGCTTTTTACGTCAACACCAAATTCAGCGGCACGACGCATTATAGCCTTGGCCAGACGTGGCTTGAGATCCTCGGGACAATAACGGAAATAGGCCTCGGCAGCTCTCACATGAGTCGCGTCGGGCATGGGATATTCACGCCTGTCGGGGAGCCCGAACACATCGTCGGGAAGCTCACGTTTCTCTTCGTACGACAATTTATCCTTCATGACGCGACCGTCAAAGACCTATGCGCACGCCCACCTGAAGCAAGCCTTGCGCGCCGAAGCCAAGTTCGCCGAACATCGAAACATTTCTCGACAGTCCTACCTGCGCCCCGAGAGGTGAAGCCTGAAAAGCGAAGTATCCGTCGTTGTGATCACCGTTCTCCGTACCGACATGCGTTATGTCGGCGCCCACGCCCATATGGGCATACAGCGTGACGATGTCGTTGCGCCAGTATTCATACCGAGCGTTAAGCATGATCACATGATAGTAAAGATTCGGACCGTCATGTTTGTAGCTCGACGAAGAGAACGAGTAGGACGGACCGATCCACAGCTTGGGAGCCACCTTGAAGTTCACGCCTGCAGTCAGCGCTCCCCAGGCATTCTTGACACCTCCGCCTTTGTGCATATTGGTTGCGTCCATCTGCGTATATCCGCCATAGCCAACCTGAATTTCAGGACTCTGCGCGGATGCCGCCATCGAAATGCCCAATACGGCAGCCAGACTGATAAGAAGTTTCTTCATAATGTCTTGTTTTATGTTTTTAATATAATATTGGGGTTTGATACCATAAAAACACGCATGGGAAGAAAATTGTTGGATAGAAAAACACTAACTTTGCATCCGATGGAAAAGATACATAAGACCAATGCGGCCCGTCTGCTCGACCGCGCACACATAGCCTACCGCCTTATACCGTATGAAGTGGACGAGAACAATCTTGCGGCCACACATGTGGCTGAAAGCCTCGGCGAAGATATCGGCCGGGTATTCAAGACCATCGTGTTGCGCGGAGAACGCACGGGATATTTCGTGTGTGTGGTGCCGGGCGACGCCGAGATCGATCTGAAGAAAGCAGCCAAAGCAATAGCCGACAAGAAAGCCGACCTTATCCCGATGAAGGATCTGCTGCCGCTCACCGGATATATCAGAGGAGGATGCTCCCCCATAGGCATGAAAAAAGCATTTCCTACCATATTCCATACGACAGCACTCGATCACAACGCCATATATGTCAGCGCCGGACAACGCGGCCTGCAATTCGAGATAGCGCCTGACGATCTGATAGCTTTCACCCGCGGCACCACAGCCGATATTATAAAATCAAACGACGAAGACAGCGAACAAATATGAACAACAGCATTGGAAACATATACCGGCTGACAAGTTTCGGCGAAAGCCACGGACCGGCAATAGGCGGCGTGATCGACGGAATGCCTGCGGGAGTGGCCATAGATCTCGACGAACTGCAACGTCAGCTCGACCGACGCCGCCCCGGACAATCGGATATCACTACCCCACGCAAAGAAGCCGACCGTGTGAAGCTGCTGTCGGGCATCTTCGAAGGGGTCACCACCGGCACCTCCATAGGCTTCATAGTCGAAAACGCCGACCATCACTCGTCGGACTACGACAACATGCGACATCTGTTCAGACCCTCGCACGCCGACTATACGTATACCGCCAAATACGGCATACGCGACCATCGGGGAGGCGGACGCTCGTCGGCACGCGAAACGATAGCGCGCGTCGTGGCCGGATCACTCGCACGGCAGGCTCTTGCAACTAAAGGCATCACCATCAGTGCCTACACCTCGCGCATAGGCGACATAGCCACCGACCGGCCTTACACCGAACTCGATCTGTCGCTTACCGACAGCAATGCGGTGCGCTGCCCCGATCAGGAGAAAGCCCGGGAGATGATAGAGCTTGTCAGGCAAGTGAGAAATGAGGGCGATACCATAGGCGGTATAGTGAGCTGCGTTGTCAAGGGGTGTCCGGCCGGACTCGGCGACCCTGTGTTCGGCAAACTTCAGGCCCGCCTCGCTTCGGCTATGCTCGGCATCAATGCCGCCAAAGGATTTGACTACGGCATGGGATTCGACTTCGCCGGAATGCGCGGCAGTCAGGCCGCCGACCTGTTCACCACCAGCCACGCCGACGGATCGGTATCCACCCTCACCAACAATTCAGGAGGCATACAGGGAGGCATCTCCAATGGCATGGATATCTACTTCCGCGTAGCATTCAAGCCGGTGGCCACCCTTCTCACCGAAGTGCCTACAATCGACGACCAAGGGGCGCCGGTAACACTCAAAGCCCGTGGACGCCACGATCCGTGTGTGCTACCCCGCGCGGTACCCATAGTGGAAGCCATGGCAGCCATGGTGATTTTCGACACATTGCTTGCTAACCGGTGCAGCAGGATATGAACCGTCTCCCCTACCGCGACTTCTCCGACTTTCTTGCCGGACACTTCCCCGGCAAGATGCAGAAACTGACGATAGACGGCGGCCTGACATGCCCCAACCGCGACGGTACGCTCGGGCGCGACGGATGCATCTATTGCAGCAACCGCTCATTCACGCCCTCGTATTGCCGAAGCACCATGAGCGTAGCGGAACAGATAGCTACCGGAAAACGATTCTTCGCCAGAAAATACCCGTCGATGCGCTATCTGGCCTATTTCCAGTCGTTCACCGGCACGTATGCCGACTCTTCGCGGCTGATCGCTCTCTATACCGAGGCTCTCGCGGCAGAAGGCGTTGACGGACTGATCATAGGCACACGTCCCGACTGCCTCAACCCGAGCCTGCTCGAATGGCTGTCGCAACTTGCACAGGAGCGGTTCGTCATGATCGAATTCGGCGCCGAGACATCGCACGACGCCACGCTTCAACGCATCAACCGCTGCCATACATGGCAAGCCGTAGTGGAAGCTGTAGAAACCACCCACCGAGCAGGGATAGCAACCGGCCTGCACATCATCAACGGACTTCCGGGCGAAAACGAGGAGATGATAATGCAGACTGTCGAAGCGATCAACAGACTGCCGGTCGACGTAGTTAAATTTCATCAGCTGCAAGTGGTGCGCGGCACTCCCCTCGCCCGAATGTGGCAAGAAGGCACTGCCGACCTCGTCTGCTGGACCGCACAACAATATGCCGAGCTATGCGCCGACATCGTCCTACGTTTACGTCCCGACATAGCGATTGACCGGTTTGTATCACAGTCGCCCGACGAACTGCTCATCACCCCACGCTGGGGACTAAAAAACTATGAATTCACATCATTAGTAATCAAAGCATTGAAGCGTAGGCAAGAAAATTAACCTCATAAATTTTGTCTGTAAGAAATAGAATTGCTAACTTTGCACCGTTGAAACGCTGCCCCCTGCCTTACAGCAGTCAAGCAGTCGACAAGCCGCAATAGCTCAGTTGGTAGAGCATTTCATTCGTAACGAAAAGGTCGTGGGTTCGAGTCCCACTCGCGGCTCAAA
>JAIDKJ010000269.1 GCA_029051835.1 Paramuribaculum sp.
GAACTTGGCGACAGGCTCGGCCTTGACCCCGCCAGAGTGGCCGCGGTGATGACCGACGCCAGAGGCAACCACAAGACCATCGAACAGTTCCTGAGCGGAGTGCCGGCTGACGACCGCGAACGCGCCCTCACCCTCGTGGAGTCGCTCAGCGTCAAGGACCGCAGCGACGTGCCGGCGACAATCCTTGCCGACCACCTCACGGTTCCCGTCTACGACACGCCCCTCTACGCCCGCTACATACTGTCGCCACGCATCGACAACGAAGCCCTCACACCCTTCCGCTCCTACTTCGCCGCAACCGTCAGCAAGGAGGAAGCGGCAAAGTTGCGCGCCAATCCGGCCGAGTTAGTGGCACAGACAGCCAAAGAGATCACCATCCTGCCCGACTGGTATCCCGGCAACGTAAGGATGAGTCCTGAAGCCGTCGACCGCTCCAAGGCCACAAATGCAGCCTCGCGCGACATCTACTTCGTGGCCAAAGCCCGAAGCCTCGGCATACCCGCCCGCATCGACCCCGTCACAGGCAAGACACAGTGGGCCGACGCCCAAGGCAACTGGACCGACGCCAATTTCGGCGGCGAACAGACAGCCACCCCGACGGCAGTCCCGCAGGGTACGCTCCGGCTTGCATACACAAAAACAGGCCGCATCGACGACCCGAAATACTACACACAGTTCACACTGTCGAAGATCGTCGACGGACGCCCCCAGCTCCTCGGATTTCCTGAGGACGGCACATGGAGCAGCATCCTCCGCGACGGCCAGCGACTCGACGAAGGCCAGTACATGCTTGTCAGCGGCCAGCGCATGGCCGACGGCGGAGTACTCTCGCGCGCACAGTTCTTCGACATCCGTCCCGAATCCACCGTCAGCGACACCCTCGTGATGCGTCAGGACAACAAGGGCGTGCAGGTGATCGGCAACTTCAACTCCGAGAACACCTATACCGACCTCAAGACCGGCGTGGAAAAATCAGTACTCTCCACCACCGGCCGAGGCTACTACGTGATCGGACTGCTGACCCCCAACCACGAGCCCACCAACCACGCACTGCGCGACATAGCGGCCGTGGCTCCCGAATTTGAGAAATGGGGACGAGGCATGATACTGCTCTTCAAAGACCGTCAGGACGCCGGACGCTTCGACTCGTCGCTGCTGCCCGAACTCCCCTCGACTGTCAGCTACGGAATCGACACCGACGGCAAGATCGCATCGGAGATCATCGACAACCTGAAACTGTCGCCGACCGAACGGCCCGTATTCATCATCGCCGACACATTCAACCGCATAGTATTTGTCAGCCAGGGCTATACCATCGGACTGGGCGACCAGATCGTCGACACCATACATCATCTCAAGGAATAAACACCGGCCTGTATAGCAGAAACCACTACTCTCCACCAACCCTATCAGCCTCTGTGCGAAGGCGGCACATCGCCCCTTCACACGGAGGCTGATTTCGCATTTATGGTCAAGATGCATGCATTCGGCCGCCGACAGGCCTGCTCAGGCCGTTTTAGGCCGCCACATAGGCGGTTTTTTCTTGGTAAAGCAAGTGAAAATTCGTAACTTCGCAACATTATTAACCTTGAAACGACAAGCCCTCACAAAAATGAGATTACACAGCCGACTCGCAGCCATAGCCGCTACCGCAGCCATCTGCCTCAATGCCGCCGCACAGGACGTGCCGGCGATCATACCGCTGCCTGCACATCTCGCAACGTCAGACGGCACACTGATGATGCCGCAGACCGTAGGCTACCGCGTAGCGGCATATCCGGGCGACAGCATCGCAACGGTGATGCAGCGTTTCATCCCCGACTTCGAGAAAGCCACCGGATCGAAGTTCACCAAAAGCGCCGACGGCGCAATGCTTACGCTTGCCGTCGATCCCTCCATCGGCGCCGAAGCCTACCGGCTCACGGTGGACGGTGACGGTATAGCGATCGAAGCGTCACGCCCGGCCGGATTCTTCTATGCCCTGCAGACTCTCCGTCAGCTCATGCCCTACGAAGTGTCGCGCAGCAGCGCGGCGATACCGTATGTGGCCATAGCCGACGAGCCGCGCTTCGGCTGGCGCGGATTCATGCTCGACGAGGGACGCCACTTCTTCGGTAAGGAGGAGGTGAAGAAAGTCCTCGACATGATGGCCGCCCACAAGATGAACCGCTTTCACTGGCATCTGACCGAGGATCAGGGATGGCGCATCGAGATCAAGCGATATCCGCTGCTGACTCAGGTGGGAGCAAAGCGCAAGAGCAAAAGCCTCGGATGGGCGCAGCTCGAACCCGACACCCTCGACTACGACGGATATTACACTCAGGACGACATACGCGAGATCGTGGCATACGCCAAGGATCGTTTCATCGAGATAGTGCCTGAAATCGACATACCGGGCCACACCCAGGCCGCAGTGGCCTCCTATCCGGAGATACTCGCCTGCGACCCCGAGCGCCCCCACGAGGTGTGGCGCTATCAGGGCGTGTCGACCGACGTCATGAATGTCAGCAACCCGGCGGCAGTAAAGATGTCAACCGACATAATCGACGAGCTTATACCGCTGTTTCCCTTCCCCTATCTGCATCTCGGCGGCGACGAGTGTCCCACCGACAAATGGGAAAAGAACAGCCAGTGCCGCGCACAGCTCGATTCGATAGGCTCCGACAACTTCCGCGACTTGCAGCTCAACTTCTACCGCCAGCTCGCCGCCCATATTGCCGCAAAACCCCGCGAAGAGCAGCGTCGACTGATATTCTGGAACGAAGTGCTCCACGGCAATACCGGCATGCTCCCCTCCGACATCACCATCATGGCCTGGATAGGACGGCAGCCGGCAGAGAAAGCGGCCATGGAAGCTGCCCGACGCGGCATGAACGCCATACTCACACCGCAGATCCCCTACTACATCAACCGCAAGCAGTCGACACTGGCCACCGAACCGATGTCGCAGGGTGCCGGTACCGAAAATCTTGAAACCGTCTACAACTACGTGCCTATGGACGGAGTCCCCGCCGAACTGGCCGACAAATACATGGGCATACAGGCCAACTTCTGGAGTGAATACGTCATCACCCCCGAATTTCTCGAATATCTCATGATGCCGCGACTCTCGGCCGTGGCCGAAGCCGCATGGACCCCGCAGGAGCGCCGCGACTACACCGACTTCCGCAACCGCATACGCACTCTGCGTCCTATGCTCGACGCCGCCGGATGGAATTACGCGCCTCACGAATTCGTCAACGCCCCCGACGACAAGGCCGCCATCGACGCCTACTGATCCACAATAGCCTCACACAACACATAACACCACTTACCGACAGATGAACGAAGACGCACTGAGCCAATTGTATCTCAAGGATACGGCTTTTCAGAACCTTATGCAGAAGCGCATATTCAACGTGCTTCTCGTGGCGTCGCCCTACGATGCGTTCATGATGGAGGAGGACGGCCGCATAGAGGAGCAGCTTTACTTCGAATACGTCGCCCTCACCCTCAGCTCGCCGCCACGAATCACCCA
>JAIDKJ010000027.1 GCA_029051835.1 Paramuribaculum sp.
CCCCTCGCCTGCTGTCGCTCGAAGGTGTTTCGCAGGTGTCGGTGATCGGTGGCGACGTCAAGGAATACCAGATACTGCTCTCACCCGAAAGAATGCGACATCACGGCGTGAGTCTTGACAACGTAATGGACGCCGTGGAATCATTCAACGACAATGCTTCGGGAGGAATACTTTATGATTATGGCAACGAATATCTGATAAAAGGCGATATCACTACTGTCAAGGCGGAAGAGATGGAACTTGCAGCGGTGGCCACATCCTCGGGCAAGCACGTGACGATCGCCGACATCGCCGAGGTGAAGCTCGGACCGCAGACCCCGCGGCTCGGAGCGGCATCAGTCAATGCCGAACCTGCTGTGCTGATCACTGTCACCAAGCAACCGCATCAAGGTTCCAAAGAACTGACCGGCAATATTATTGCAGCTCTTGATGATATAGCCTCCACACTCCCCTCCGACATACATGTGTCGACCGACATATTCAGACAGAGCGACTTTATCGACGCATCAATATCCAATCTGCAGACATCGCTGTTTGAAGGCGCGGTTTTTGTCATAGTCGTATTGTTCTTCTTCCTCATGAACTTACGCACCACACTGATCTCGCTGGTTGCGCTGCCTCTGTCGATCATTGTCACGCTGCTTATATTGGGTAAGTTAGGATTCACCATCAACACCATGAGTCTCGGAGGTATAGCTATCGCGATAGGTTCGCTGGTGGACGATGCCATAGTTGATGTCGAAAATGTCTATCGACGGCTTAAATCCAACCATCGCATGCCGCCGTCGTCACGTCAGTCGGTGATAAGCATCGTCTACGAGGCTTCGCGCGAAGTGCGTCTGCCTATTCTCAATTCATCCCTGATTATCATTGCAAGCGTTCTCCCGCTGTTTTTCCTCTCAGGCATAGAGGGACGTATGCTTAAGCCGCTCGGCATATCGTTCATAGTGGCTCTGACTGCATCCACGATAGTTGCGCTCACGGTTACTCCCGTATTGTGCAGCTACCTTCTCGGCTCCGATAAAGCCGCCAAGGCGCTCGACAAAGATCCTTGGCTGACGCGAAAGATGCGTGCGCTCTACGGCACTCTGCTCGACTGGGCCATGCGTCGCAGACGTATAGTGTTGGGCGCCACTGCCCTGCTCTTTATTGTCGCTGCCGGAATATTCTTTACGCTCGGACGCAGTTTCCTGCCGCCGTTCAACGAAGGATCGCTGACGATCAACATAAGCGCGCTCCCCGGCATCTCTCTTGAGGAAAGCGACAAAGTCGGACGTGAGGCCGAGCGCATCATTCTCGCCACACCGGAGATCATCACTACCGCACGGAAAACGGGACGCGCCGAACTCGACGAGCATTCATTCGGTGCTAACGTCTCGGAGATTGAAGCGCCATATCGTCTTGACGGACGCTCCCGGCGTGATATGGTCAACGAGCTTCGCCACAATCTGTCGGCGCTGCCCGGAGTCAATATCGAGATCGGACAGCCTATAAGCCATCGCATAGACGCGATGCTGTCAGGTACGGAAGCACAGATCGCCATCAAAATATTCGGCGACAATCTTGAAACGCTCCATAGTCTTTCGCTTCAGGTCGGAGAGCATATAAGGCAGATTCCCGGAGTGGTGGATGTAAATGTGGAGCAAGCCACCGGACGCCCGCAGATTGACATCAGACCCCGTCGGATCATGATGGCCAAATACGGAGTCACCAATCAGGCGCTGGCAAGAGCCATCAACGTCATGATCGCCGGACAGCCGGTATCGCAGGTCTACGAAGGTAATATACCTTACGATGTGACCGTAAAGGCTTCCGACAGAGCACGCTCCACTCTCGACAATATGTCCGAAATAACCGTTGAAAGCGATCAGGGGCCGATTCCGTTGAGCTACGTCGCTGAGATAGTTTCCACCACCGGGCCCAACACCGTCAATCGAGAGAATGTCAGCCGACGTACTATTGTGTCGGCCAATGTCGACGGACGCGATCTTCGTAGCGTCATCAATGAGATCCGGAGCAGTCTGGATGCCGATATAACACTTCCCGAAGGCTACCACATAGCCTATGGAGGTCAGTTTGAAAGCGAAGCGTCGGCGTCGCGCACTCTTCTGCTTGCCTCAGCCGCTGCCCTGCTGGTGATATTGCTGCTGCTTTATCAGGAATACAAGAATTTCCGGCAGCCGCTCATCATCATGATAAATATGCCGCTGGCCATGATCGGAGGTATATTGATACTGCGGATTACCTCCGGCGAACTCAACATTCCGGCAATTATCGGTTTTATAGCATTGCTCGGCATAGCCACCCGCAACGGTATGCTCCTGATCTCTCGCTATAACGCTCTCAAAGCCGAAGGAGAGGGACTGGCTGAGCGCATCCGCCATGGCTCGCTCGACCGCCTTAATCCTATAATTATGACGGCGCTCACTTCGGCGCTTGCTCTGATCCCTCTCGCAGTCAGAGGTTCAGAACCGGGCAATGAGATACAATCTCCTATGGCCATAGTCATACTCGGCGGTCTGCTGACATCTACTTTCCTCAATCTTATTGTTGTACCTGTTATCTATAGAATATCAGAAACATATAATCACCGAAAATGAAACCGACAATATTGTTTTTGGCCATAATGTCGTCTGCCGTAGTGTCAGCACAGACCACGGTGGACTTCAATCGCGAGGCATATATCATGGCTGCCGGCAGCAATACGCTTGCAGTCGATTCGCTGTCGCTGGCCTCCGGCCTGGAGGAGCTTAAAAGCTCCAACAATCTGCAGGATCCTGAAATAGAACTGGGGTATCTCTGGGGTGAGAAACCGGCCGGTAATAAATGGAATGTCAGTGTCAGCCAGGGATTCGACTGGCCCGGAGCGTATTCGGCCAGAGCCAAGGGCATCAAGGCCGCGCAGGAGGTGATCGGTCTGACACGGCGGGCCGGAATGCTCTCCAGAATGCTTGAGGTCAAACTGGCTATGATTGATGTGGTCTATTCAGGCAAGAATATGATGCTGACGCGTCAGATGACGGATTCGATCGCCGCTATGTGTGCGGTAGCCCGCAAGGCGGTTGAAAATGGAGAGATCACCAGGCTCGACATGAACATGATGGAAATAGTGCGCATCGGCATGGAAGAGGAGTTACGCACTGCCGTAGCGGATTTTGACGACAAGGTAGCCGCTCTGACTATACTTAACAATGGACACGATTGCTCCGCTCTGATAGAACGTCTGACAGATTACCCTGACGAAATGATACTTCCGCTGGAGGCCTATCACCGCCAGATAATCGAAAACGATCCGTCTATTCAGGCCGGACGCATGCAGGTGAATGTCGACGAGAAGATGGGCAAGGCTCAGCAGATGATGTCATATCCCGGTTTTTCGATCGGTTATGCGTTTGACAACGAAGGCGACGAACGATGGCATGGAGTCACTTTCGGACTTACCTTGCCGATATTCTCCAACCGCCATATGAAGGCCAAAAGCCGTCTGACAGCCATGCAGAGCCGTCTGAAAGCGGAAACAGCGCTCAACGAGGCAAAAGTCATGATGGACAACGACCGTCGTAAAGCTCTCGATCTCTATGGCAATTACACTAAATACGACAAAGTGATCAACGGCGATGACAACATCGCATTGCTCAGAAAAGCGTATCGCGGAGGGCAGATGACATGCATAGAATACCTGACTGAAGTCAAATTCTTTCTTGAAGCACGACGCACTTTCCTGCAGACAGAATATCTGTATCACCTGGCTCTGGCACGCCTCAACCGCTACTCTATGACATTCTGATTTTCACAAGTGAGTGCTTGAATTTTGTCCTCAGGCATGTCATATAAAAATGAGAGGAGCGCCCTGACGTTACGCCGGGACGCTCCTCTCTTTTATCAACCAAATTTATTCTTTCTCTCTGAAGGTGCGGGCTATCTGGCTGCGGGCCACATCGAGCTGACGCTCCAGACGCGTTTTTTCAAGTTGCGCCCTGTGCAGGCGGCCAACGATGACCGATGCCTTATGGACGCTTCCAAGAGCCTCGGCCTGATCCTTTGGAAGGGTTATCGTATGGTTTTTCTTATCGCCGAAAAATGTGGTCTTGATCTCGGCGCCGGCATGCCTTTCGGCAAATGTGCCAAGCGTATCGCATTCGGAAGGCATGAAATTGATTATCTCCACTCCCCGGCTTCTGTCATTGCGTTCGCCGTCGGGCATCACACGTGCCGACATCACCTCATCGTCGCCCGATTTCAGGCCTACGGCTGTGCTGCCTGTTCCTTTCGGACAACTCGACACCACGGTATACAGGCCGTCGGGACTCATTCTTGCGTATAGTCCGGTTTTTTCGGCCGGAATCTTCCCTTTCAAGGCCGTGGTTGTGTAATATCCTTCGAAAGAATCCTCAACGAAAGCCATCACGTCTTTGACGGCATCGGCCTCTATGGTCAGCTCTGCAATAATACTGTCGGCTGTCGACAGCTCCTTAAGTGTCAGCTGCTCCATGATGCGTGGTCGCAGGCTCATGGCATCACGGCGCACCTCCACTTCGGCGGCATAACGCGAATCGACTGAATCAAGCATGGCGAGTGCTCCGGCATAATCACCAGTTTCACTCATGGTTTCGGCCTGAGAAATCAGCTCCCGTGCTGCTTTCGAATCATCCGAGCATCCCGACAACACCATGATTGATAGGCTGCCGGCAAGCAGACTTTTACAAAATGCGTTCAACATCTTTTACTCCTTTTACTGTTTTGATCTTCTTGATAAGATTGCTTAATGTGGCTATATCGGCAACGCCTACGGTCAGTGTGCCCTTGAACAGTCCGTCGTGAGAGTCAATGGCGATACTGCGCAGGCTTGTTTCCTTCTCCTTGTTGATGATTGATGATATGTTGGTGATGATGCCTATGTCATCGTGGCCCACCACATGGAGCGTGCAGGCAAACTGATGTCCGTTTTTGCCCGACCACCTCACGGGTATCACTCTGTAGGGATAACGCAGCCGTATGTTCGAAGCGTTCGGACAGTCGTCACGGTGTATCTTGATAACACCTTCGGACGAAACGAAACCGAACACTTTGTCGCCATATATAGGGTTGCAGCATTTCGACATACGATAGTTGACCCCTTTGATGTTGTCGCCGATCACCAGCACATCGTTGGCCATCGCATCGTCGTCGGCCGGTTGTTGCAGTGAGAACTCCTCGGCCGAACGCACCTCGGCCGCCACCTCCTGATGACTGTCGATGGTTTCGAGGCATGTCATCACTGTAGCCGGATCTATCGCCTCTTCGGCAATGCTGCAATAGAAGTCGGTGGCGGTTTTGAAACCAAGCTTCTTTATCACCTTTGTGACTGTAGCGTCGTCGGCCTCCACTTTTCTGTTCTTAAGCCGGCGCTGCAATATCTCTTTGCCCAGTTCGGCCGACCGCTGACGGCGTTCGTTGATGCTCTGGCGTATCTTGTTTCGGGCTTTCGATGTCACCACAAAGTTGAGCCAGTCAGCTTTCGGAGTCTGATTGCCCGATGTGATTATCTCCACCGTGTCGCCACTGCGCAGTTTATGGTTTATGCGGCATGTGCGGCCATTGATTTTCGCTCCGGTGCATGTGCATCCTATCTTTGAGTGGATATTGAATGCGAAGTCAAGCACAGTGGCGCCGAGCGGCAGTTGAAACAGATCGCCTCTGGGAGTGAACACGAACACCTCCTCCTGATAAAGATCCATCTTGAAGTCCTTCATCAGCTCCAGCGGTCCGCCCTGAGGATTTTCCATAGCCTCTCTCACCTGGTTCATCCATGCGTCAAGATTGTTTTCGCTCTTGATGCCCTTGTATTTCCAGTGGGCGGCCACGCCCTTCTCAGCTATTTCGTCCATGCGTCGTGAACGTATCTGTACCTCAACCCAGCGCCCTCCGGGTCCCATCACTGTAATGTGAAGCGATTCGTATCCGTTGCTTTTCGGTATGCTGAGCCAGTCCTTCAGACGTGCCGGATTGGGCTGATACATGTCGGTGATGATGGAATAGACCAGCCAGCACTCGCTGCGTTCACGCTCAGGAGCCACATCCAGTATCACACGTATGGCAAAAAGATCATATATGTGTTCGAGATCGTTATGCTGTTTCTGTATCTTGTTCCATATCGACGAAATTGACTTGGTGCGCCCCTTGATGTCAAATTTCAGACCCTGACGTTCGAGAGCCTCCTTTACTGGAGCTATAAATGACTCTATATAGGCATCGCGGCTCGCTTTGGTTTCATTAAGCTTGCGGGCTATGCGTGTGTATATGTCGCGGTTGGAGTATTTGAGCGACATATCCTCAAGCTCGCTCTTCATCTTGTAAAGCCCAAGACGATGTGCAAGCGGAGCATAGAGATATCTTGCCTCCGAGGCCACGGTCATCACTTTGTCTGTGTCGGGATGATGGTTGATCGAGCGCATCAATACAGTGCGTTCGGCAATCATAATGATGATCACCCTGATATCCTCGGCGAATGTCAGCAGCAGTTTGCCGAAGTTGGCATTGTCTACAGCCGTACGCCTTGAATAAAGTTCCGACACCTTGTGAAGTCCATGCAGCAGGCGGGCGACTTCACTCCCCCACTTCCCTATGATCTCCTCTTCGGTCAGCCGTCCGGCGCTGTGAAGCGGCGAGAGAATCACCGCAAGCGACATCACACGGTCAGGGCTTAGTCCCTCACACAGCAGAATGGCAGTGTCAAGACTGTGGATTATGGCATTCAGGCCGAATTCATCCTTGAAATCGGTGCCTTCGGCCACGGCGGCATTATATATTTCACGAAGGCAATAATAGTCAGTCGGTGCCGACACGCTTCCCGACAGCCGTAAGAAACATTTGGCTCTCTCCAAAAGCTGCCGGCCGAAGTCAGCCGGCGGCAAATTCTGAGTATCGGGCGTAGTTTGTGTCAACATAGTTTTTATGCATTTGTTAAATTGCAAATTTACGACAAAAATCGATATGATGTTTAAGGTGGTGTAAAAAATATGTTTTTTATCGCCTCGATGCGAAAATCACGATTTTTATAGTAAATTTGCAGCACAATATTCAATAGCGACAACCAAACAATATTACTCCATGATATTCACATTCCGGTTAGTATCCGACGAAGTCGACAACTTCAAGCGTGAGATAAGCATTGATTCCGATGCCACTTTTCTTGACTTGCGTAATGCTATCTGTGATTCGGTCAATTACGACAAGGGACAGATGAACTCGTTCTTTCTGTGTGATGAGAACTGGGAAAAAAGCAAGGAGATAACTCTGGAGGATATGGGCGCTGACTCGGCCGACGATGTCTATCTGATGGAAGAAACGTTGCTCTCGGATTTTCTTGACGATGAAGGCCAGAGGCTCATTTTCGTGTTCGACTATCTGACCGACCGCAGCTTCTTCATGGAACTGAAGAAAACGCAGCCGGGACGTTCGCTCAAAGATCCGGTATGCTCTCTTGCGCTCGGCAATCCTCCCGCACAGTTTGTCAATCTTGACGAATTTGAGGCGCGTATCGACGAAAAAGCCGACAAAGCAGCCGCCGATCCCGATCTCGACGAGAGTTTCTATGGCTCGGACGAGTACAACGACGATG
>JAIDKJ010000270.1 GCA_029051835.1 Paramuribaculum sp.
CTACCAACTGAGCTATTTTCGCAAGTCGGTGCAACCGTTTTCCCGATTGCGATGCAAAGGTAGGCATTATTTCCGAACCACCAAAATTTTCAGACAGTTTTTTTGATAATATTTTTTCATTAAAAACGTATCTCACTAATTGACAGCGCTATCCGTCGACAACTTTTTTTACGCCGGATTACACCTCCGGAACACCACAGGCCAAATCATCCACAATCACATACCACGCGGTGATTGTCGGAATGGCACACGTGGACCGTCCCGTCGACTATTATATGCCGTGTGGCCATCGCGGCGATGGCTGTCATCTCATGGCTCACGAGCACTATGGTCGTATTTCCGGCTTTCTCACGCAGGATTTCATAGATACGCTGTTCGAAATGCTTGTCGACATAGCTCAGCGGCTCGTCGAGTATCAGCAGCGGCGACTCCGATATGAGCGCCCGTCCGAGAAGCGACCGCTGCACCTGGCCGCCCGACAGACGTCCGATCGGCTGCGAGGCATATTGCTCCATGCCTATGGTGCGAAGTGTGGCCGCCGTACGCTCCTCCACCTCTTCGCGACCCACATGACTGCATCCGAGAAGCCCCGACGCCACCACTTCCGACACAGTCAGAGGGAAATGCGAATCAATCGTGTTTTTCTGCGGCAGATAGCCTACGTCAAGACGGCTCACCCGCGAGCCGTCAGCCGAAAAATATGCAACCTCGCCTTCGCTCGGCTTCAACAGCCGCAGTATGATGCGCAGCAGGCTCGTCTTGCCGCCGCCGTTAGGGCCGGTTATAGCCATGAAATCGCCCCGGTTTATGTCGAGATCCACCCCCGACAGCACCCGGCGGAGTCCGTGGCGAAGACCCACGCCACGCATGCTTATCAATGTTGTATTCATTCTGTCAGTTCGTCGACGAGTTGCATCATAGTCTTATCCCAGTCCGAAGCCATGGGATTGAAGAGAGCCTTGCGCGCCCCGGTGGCCTGCGAAATGGCATCGGAGCGACCCGATTCATCCATCTGCGGCTGCACGAACATCACAAGCCCTTCAGCACCGGAGGGCACCGCGCGCAGACGCTCCATAAGCCCCGGAAGCGAGATCTCCTTGCCGCCTCCGCCGAGCGCTATCTGCGTCAGGCCATAGTCGCGTGCAAAGTAGCTCAGCGAGGGGTGCCACACCAGAAAAGCACGTCCGCTCACCGGCGCGAGGCGCGATGACATCGTGCTGTCCATCCTGGCCAGATTGCGGTCGAGATCGGCATGACGGCGCCGATACAGATCGGCATTGACCGGATCGGCCTCCACCATCGCATCGAGCATATTCGACGCTATGACACGCGCATTGCGCACAGAGGTCCACGTGTGCGGATCAGCTCCCGAATGATCATGATGATCTCCGTCAGCTTCATTATGAAGATGTGAGTGTCCGCCGTCGGTTATCAGTTCGATTCCCTCCGACGTATCGACCACACGCAGCGCACCGTTTCCTTCCTTCAGGCGGCTTGCGAGCGCGTCCTCCCACGGAAGATGTCCCATCTTCATATATACTATGCCGCGCGAAGCGTCGCGCAATGCGGCCAGAGGCGGATCGAAATTTTCGGGATTGGCATCGCCCGGAAGCAGCGTCCTCACTTCGACACGATCGCCGACAATACTGTCGAGCAGCCACTTCTGAGGGTCGATACTCACCGTCACCACCGGCCTTGCCCCTCCCTTGGAGCTGCATCCGGCGAGAGCCGCCACAGCCGCCGCTCCAAGAAGCATGAGCGTGTATCTTACTATATCAGTCATCAGCAGTCTTATTCAATGTGTAATTACGTCGGCGGGCCATATATTTCATCAGCATAGCGCCGACAACCGCACCGGCCACGTCAGCCACCCAGTCGGCCCAGTCAGCCGAGCGACCCGCACCCATGGCACCCTGCACTATCTCTATCAGGCCGCCGAGCACACCCGAAGCCACCGCTCCGGCCATCCATGCATATCGCGATCCCTTAATCCTGTAGACATCAAGCGCCAGCAGAGCGGCGATCACGCCGAACATCAGGAAATGAGCCACCTTGTCGGCCCCCTCGAAAAGGCTCGGCGTATCGTCGGGAAGCGGATCAGGCGCAAGAGTCAGCCAAAGCATGCCTCCTATGGCCACGGCCGACAACACTACCGGCGGTATACGCATCATGGCGTCAAATAGCTTTATCAGAAGTTTCATGAGTGCAAAGTTACAACAACTCCGGCTCAATTTCGTTGACATCATGCCGAAATTTGTCCCGCCGGCGACTCCAAACGGACGTTTTTACATTCTAAATACCGACAGCCTCTGACTACTTACAGATTTTTGCGTAAATTTGCCGAATATTTACACATCGTCAGTTTTTCAATGTCAGACAAACCCAAATTCGCATCAAAGATAGGTCTTGTCGCGGCTACGGTCGGATCGGCCGTGGGCCTCGGCAACGTATGGCGCTTTCCGGCCGAAACGCAGGCCAACGGCGGAGCCGCATTCCTTATTATATACATCGCCTGCGTGTTTCTGCTCGGAGTGCCGGTGATGACAGCCGAATTCGCTCTCGGCCGCGCCGGAGGCAGCGATGCCATAGGAGCCTTCAAGAATATCGGCGCGAACCGCCGGTGGTGGATTGTCGGCGCCCTCGGCATCATGGCAAGCTATATGATACTGATGTTCTACATGGTCGTGGCCGGATGGACTCTCGAATATCTGCTCCAATCGATAAGCGGACATCTCTACGAGGGACTTTCAGCCGCCGGCGACTCTACGGCCCACTTCGCATCGCGCATGAAAGAATTCATTGCCGACGGATGGAATCCGCTGATCAACACATATCTTATGATCATGCTCAATCTGTTGGTGCTGGCTCTGGGAGTGCAAAAAGGGATAGAGCGGATTTCCAACATACTGATGCCGCTGCTGTTCCTGCTGCTGGTGATACTTGTCGGTGTAGCCATGACGCTGCCGGGTCTTAAGGACGGACTGACTTTCTTCCTGCGCCCCGACTTCTCCAAGATCACCACCGGAGTGGTGCTCAGCGCCCTCGGACAGGCGTTCTTCTCACTGTCGCTCGGCATGGGCATACTCATCACCTACTCATCCTACTTCCCGCGCAGCACACGCCTGTGTCGCACGGCCGTCACGGTCAGCCTGCTCGACCTGCTCGTAGCGATACTGATGGGACTGATTATATTTCCGTCGGTCACCTCATTCGGCCTGCAGAACGAGAGCCTCAAGGGAGCCACGCTCGTATTCATCACTCTGCCCGAAGTATTCGCCCACATGCCTGCCACCACCATATGGTCGTCGATATTCTTCCTGCTCCTGACCGTAGCCGCACTCACTTCAACAATATCCATTGCCGAGGTGACCATTGCGTTTCTGGCCGACCGGTTCCGGATGTCGCGCATCAAGGCGTGCCTGTTCACCCTCATGCCGCTCTTCCTTTTCAGCTCGCTTTGCTCTCTGTCGCAAGGCCCTCTGTCGAATATCACTATAGCCGGACGCAATATATTTGACTTTCTCGACTTCTTCGCCACCAATATCATGCTGCCCGCAGGCGCACTGCTCCTGTGCGTCTACATGGGATGGTTCGCCCCGCGCCGACTGCTGCGCGACCAGCTGACCAACCACGGACAGATCATCTCGCGAATGCCTGCCGTCATTACGGCGATACTGCGCTATGTGGCTCCGCTGCTCATACTGTTCATACTCCTTTCAAGCATCATCTGACAGAATGCCCTACGAAAAATTCACCTCATCCGAACGCCGTGGCCTTCTGTTGCTGACCGCACTGCTGACCGCAGGCATCTGCGCGGTGGCAATCGTGCGGGGATGTTCCGGCGGTGACCGGTCGCCACTCCACGATACAGCCACAGCGTCATTCTCAGCCACCACCGACAACACCGCAGAGAATACGATGGCCGGCGACTCCGTAATGACCGCCCCGAAACGCAAAAGCCGCACCCGTAAAAGCCGCACCCGTCAGACAGCCGAAGGACGCGAACGAAGCCACCGCGACGAGTCGGTGCTCGACCACGACATCAAATCACCTGACCATCCACACGACAACGGACAATGACACGACCAACCGATAACAACAAGCCGCAGCGCGGCCAGTTCGCCACACGTTTCGCCGTTATAGCCACCACCGTCGGCTCGGCCGTAGGCCTCGGCAACATCTGGCGGTTTCCCTACGAAGCCGGCACCCACGGAGGCGGTGCGTTCATGCTTCTCTACATAGCATTCATATTCATTATCGGAGTGCCGGTGCTTACAGCCGAATTCATTATGGGGCGATCCACACGATCCAACATTTTCGGCGCCTTCCGCACCCTCGCTCCCGGCAAACCCTGGTATTTAGCCGGATATATCGGCATAGTGGCCTCGATGACAATCATCAGCTTTTACTCCGTAGTGGCCGGATGGACACTCGAATACTTCATCGAGTCGGTCACCGGCTCGCTGTCGGGGCTTGACAGCGAGCAATACCATAGCCGTTTTCTCGCCCTTGCCTCCGACGGAGTGCGTCCTGTACTCTGGACCATTCTCTTCCTGGCCATCAACTTCTTCATCGTGGTCAGAGGAGTCAACAAGGGCATCGAGCGGATATCCAACCTGCTTATGCCCACCCTGTTCGTGCTGCTTATAGTATTCTGCATAAGATCCCTCACCTTCTCAGGCGCTCCCGAAGGACTGCGCTTTCTTTTCAGCCCCGACTTCTCGCAGATCACACCCTCGGTGGCACTCGGCGCAATGGGTCAGGCCTTCTTCACCCTCTCCCTCGGACTCGGATGCATGGCCACCTACGGATCATACTTCTCCCCGGGCACTCCCCTGCTGCGCAGCGCCGCCACCACGGCGTCGCTCGACACTCTGGTAGCCGTCCTGTCGGGCATCATCATCTTCCCGGCCGTATTCACCTTTGCCGTTTCACCGGCAGCCGGCCCCACGCTGATATTCGAAGTGCTCCCCTCGATTTTCCCAGTCTCATATAAACAAATGACCCTGCAGACGATCATACTAGTGAATAT
>JAIDKJ010000271.1 GCA_029051835.1 Paramuribaculum sp.
CATCTCGGTGATGTGCAGCGGCAACAAGTAGCTGACGCAGGACGTGCACGGAGTAGAAACCACCTATATTCCTTCGCGCCGATGGAACAAGCCGAGCGTGATGGTGATCGGCGAGGCCAACTATTCGAATGCCCACGGCACTCCCTGGGTGTACCGTCATCTTGGACTCGGCAAACTTGTGGGCATGCCTGTGCCCGGCACTATGAGTTCGGTCAACTGGGTGACTCTTCAGGATCCGAGCCTTGTGTTCGGTATCCCCGTGACCGGTTTCCGCACATCGGAGGGCTACTATCTGGAGAATACCCAGCTTGAGCCTGACGTGAAGGTGGCCAATGATCCGGCCACCGTGGTGAAAGGTGAGGACGCCCAGCTGCGTGCGGCTGTGGAGAGTCTTCTCAATGACTTAAAAAGCAAGAAATAATGGCAAAGATAGGAGATACAGTAAGGTTTCTCAATTCAGTGGGCGGCGGCCGGATAGTGCGTATAGACGGTAATGTCGCTTATGTCGATGAGGACGGCTTTGAAACGCCGGTGATGCTGCGCGAGTGTGTCGTGGTCAGTGAGGCCGGCGACAGCCGCGCCGCCGCTTCGGCCGCTCCCGCTGTGGCTCCCAAGGAGATCGAGAAACCGTCGAAGGAGGTGAAGGCAGAGCCTGAGCTTCCGATAGTGGAAACCGAGGGGGGCGACAAGCTCAATGTGGTGCTCGGCTATGAGCCGGCGGATATCAAGCAGCTGTCGACCACACGGTTTGACATATCGATAGTCAATGACTCAAACTATTATCTATACTTCACTTATCTGACACGCGGCGACGAAGAGGAATGGACAACCCGCTATGCAGGCATCGTGGAGCCTAATATCCAGCTGCTGATAGGGGAGATGACTCATGCCGATCTGGCTCATATGGAGCATATAGCCGTGCAGATGATCGCTTTCAAGCGCGACAAGGGCTTTGCGATGAAACGTCCGGTGGATGTGGAGAAACGGATGGATCTGACTCGCTTCCTCCGTGTCAACTGTTTCCGTCCGAACGAGTATTTCGAGCGCGACGTGATAGCTCTGCCGATCGTGACCGACGACGTCCCGCTGGGGCACGAGCAGGTTGTGGTCAAGCCTGAAGCGATAGCCGAGGCCATGCGGTTGCCAGCTGAAAAACGTCCGGAACGCCGTCAGGTCAAGAAAGTGCAGCGTCAGCCGCGCACGTCGGACGGTACGGATCCTCTCGTGACGGATCTTCATATCGATGAACTGCTCGATACTACGGCTGGATTGTCGCCGGCCGACATCCTGAACTATCAGGTGGATGAGTTCCGCAAGGTGATGGACGCCAATCTGCGCAAACGCGGACGCAAGCTGATATTCATCCACGGCAAGGGTGAAGGGGTGCTCCGGCAGGCTCTGATGAAGGAGCTTCGCCACCGCTACAAGAGCTGTCAGGTGCAGGACGCCTCGTTTCGCGAGTATGGCTATGGGGCCACTCAGGTGACCATAGGCTGAGCGACCGCTTAGGCATCGAAACCCGCGAAAGAGGGCAATAGATTCATACAATCCGCTTTTCCGCGCCGATTTTCGGTCGGGAAAGCGGATTTTTTGTAATTTTGTGGACTGAAACAACATAACCGATTATATAGTCGAGATAGAATATGTACAGAACCAATACATGCGGCGAGCTGCGCCTTTCGGACGCAGGCCGCGAAGTG
The DNA here is from genome assembly GCA_029051835.1 of Paramuribaculum sp. Classification (GTDB taxonomy): domain Bacteria; phylum Bacteroidota; class Bacteroidia; order Bacteroidales; family Muribaculaceae; genus Paramuribaculum. The sequence continues at coordinate 1,701 of JAIDKJ010000271.1, forward strand.
ACACTCGCCGGATGGGTGCAGCGTGCCAGAAAGATGGGCGGCATGACATTCGTTGATCTGCGCGACCGTTACGGTATCACCCAGATCGTGTTTGAGAGTGATACCGATGCATCTCTTTTTGAGGCTGCCAACAAGCTGGGCCGCGAATATGTGGTGCAGGTGAGCGGCAGGGTGCAGGAGCGCGAAAACAAGAACAAGAATCTGCCGACCGGTGACATAGAGATAATCGCGACCTCTCTCAAGGTGCTAAACCGCAGCGATGTCCCGCCGTTTACGATTGAGGATGACACCGACGGCGGTGATGACCTGCGGATGAAATACCGTTATCTGGATCTGCGCCGTTCGTGTGTGCGCGGCAATCTGGAGCTTCGCCACCGCATGGCCTTCGAGATACGCCGTTATCTCGATTCGAAAGGCTTCCTTGAGGTGGAAACCCCGGTGCTGATCAAGTCGACGCCGGAGGGCGCCCGCGACTTCGTGGTGCCTTCGCGCATGAATCCCGGAGAGTTCTACGCTCTGCCTCAGTCGCCTCAGACGTTCAAGCAGCTGCTGATGGTGAGTGGCTTCGACCGCTATTTCCAGATCGTGAAATGTTTCCGCGACGAGGACCTGCGCGCCGACCGTCAGCCCGAGTTCACCCAGATCGACTGCGAGATGTCGTTTGTGGAGCAGGAGGATGTGCTGCAGATGTTTGAAGGACTCGTCAAGCATATATTCAAATATGTGAAGGATATAGACTTCACCGAGCCGTTTCCGCGCATGACGTGGGCCGATGCGATGCGTCTGTATGGCAGCGACAAGCCTGACACCCGCTTCGGCATGCAGTTTGTGGAGCTGAAGGATCTCACGACCGGCAAG
>JAIDKJ010000272.1 GCA_029051835.1 Paramuribaculum sp.
CCCCCCCGCCGCCACCCGCGATTTCTGCCGGGCTCGTGGGCTCGGAGGGGTGTATAAGAGACAGGTCGGACAGCTTCAGTTTGAAGTCATACAATACCGTCTGCTGCACGAGTATGGTGCGCAGTGTCGTTGGGAGCCTATATCGCTGTATAAGGCCTGCTGGATCAAGAGCGACGATCAGGATGCGCTCGATGCCTTCAAGCGTCGCAAACATCAGTTTATGGCCACCGACCGTGAGGGCCGCGATGTGTTTCTTGCCGATTCGTCCTATGTGTTGCAGATGGCACAAAGCGACTTCCCTAAAATCCAGTTTTACTTCTCTTCTGAATTCTGACCGCGCATGATTACAGCAGACCGCATATTGCATGTCTGACAGATCATAGCATCATCATTGCAGCAGGCCTTGTGTCATTCTCGGATTTTGACACAAGGCCTGCTGTTTCGATGGGTGTCAGAATGCCGACGCTATTATACGCTATCGGCAGACTATTACGATTCGATTGTGACAACGTCGGTTTCCCGCTCGTCGGGGATTTCGAATCCGGCGTAATATGCGCGGATCTCCTGTTGAATGACAAGCTGATCGTCAGGCCCGTTGCCGTGGCGGCGATCAAGCCTTTCGATCAAGGTCGGCAACGAAGTTTTCATATACACGAACAACGGTTTTATCCCACACTTGCCACACACTGCGCGTATTGCCGAACGACGTACGGTTTTGCACATCGTGGAGTCAACCACTATCCGCTCCCCTCTTTTGATCATTACGACGATTGAGGAGTCTATTTCATTGGCTGCCCACATAAATGCCTTTTTTCGGGTGTCGGAATCAAGTTCGGGAAAGGTGTCGCCATATTTTTCCCATATAATTGCATCTGACGACAACCGCTGGAACCCTTTTCCGACCAGTCGCTTTGCAAAAACAGTTTTCCCGGAGCCGCTGACTCCACACATCACCACTACCTGATGTTTCTCGGCGATCTCATCAATCGTCATGCGGCGCAAAGTTTAATTCGGTCAATTCATAGTCCTGAGTACCTAATCCGATCTTTTCGGCATAGTCAAGCAGGTGTATGGCCTGTTGCTGCTCGATGCGTTCTATCAGATGCCGTTTTCCCTCATCCTTTGCGTTGTAGATCATATCCACACAAGCTCTGTCGAGTGCTACGGGATCGAGTGATGCAAGGATTCCGATGTCTTTCATCTCCACCGGTTCGGGCTCGGCCACACAGTCGCAGTCAACCGACAGGTTGTTTGCCACGCTTATATACAGAATGTTTTTTCCGGCCTTGTCGAATACCGACATACAGGCTTCGGCCATTGATTCGAGAAAATCCGTTTGTGGTGGCACGTTTGCCCAGTCAACCGGTATTGCCCGCGATTGGCCGGCAGTATGTATCCACGCTTTTCCCGCGGCTGAAGCCATGCCTATAGCCACGTTTTTCAGCGCGCCGCCAAATCCTGCCATAGGATGTCCCTTGAAATGCGACAAAACTATTGTAAAATCATAATTCTGCCAATTTTTACCGACATAGTTTTCTTTAAGGTGATGCCCGTTTCTAACGGGGAGTGTCATCTCCCCTTCGGCATCCATTATATCGACATCGGCGATAGCGGTAAATCCGTGTTCGGCTGCAGTCTGCAGATGGGCTGCGGTCGTATTGCGGTGCCCGTCGTAGGCGGTATTGCACTCCACGATGGTTCCGTTGACGAGCTTCACGAGCTTCTTGATGACGTCGACGCTCAGATGATTGGGGTTTCCTGCTTCTCCGGTCGATAGTTTTACGGCTACTCGTCCGCCGGCCTTGCGTCCGAGCGCTTCGTAGATTCTTACGAGATTGTCGGCGTTGATTCGCTGACAGAAATATACTTTTGGCTTGTTCATATTACTTGTTTATATCAGTGGCATATGTTGTTTATTCGCGCCGCCTTACCCATTCGGTTTCCATTCGGTAGTAGTCGGGCTTGGGTGCTCCACGCAGTTCGGAGTCGAAGAACGCCTTCCATCGCTTATAATACAGTTCGCGCAGCAGTCCGCTCCATTCGCGATGGCTGTAATCATGCAGTCCCCTGAGGTTGGAGGCAACGCTATCGCCCCAGACGGTTATAAGCTGGGCGGCATTGCGACGATACAGTTTTATGGCGTCAAGGTCGTTTTCGGCAAGCTTGCCTGCATCGTCGAGCCATGTGTCGACACACATCTCAGGTTGGCAGGCCAGCAAGGAGTCCTGTGCCAGTATCAGATCGAGAAAGCGGTTGGAAACAGCCGTCAGACTGTCGGTCGCGTTGCGGTCATGCAGGTCGCTCATCAGTCGTATGATTCTGTTTCCTTCGTCGGCATTGGCTTGCCGGCGTATATCCGCGAGATCAAAGGCAAAATTGGCATTACCGGCAAAGTCGGGAGCAGCTTTGAGCATCAGCGAGGCCGCTTTGGCCGTAGAATCGGGCGAATAGAACATATTCGAGCTGCCCCACGTGGAAGCGCTGCGGGGATTCCATGACGGCCGGGCGCAGAAAAGAGATTCGAGAGTGCCCTGTCCGTCCATCTCTACAGGCGCATTGTAAACGGTGTTGCGCAAAGCGTCCCATGCAGCCATGACCTCGGGAGTCACTTCCCTGCCATAGCGCGCTGTCAGATATGATCTGAGCCATTCGCGTGTGTCAAAGCGCTCGCTTCGCCAAGGCAGCTCCATTGCAAGCTCGTACATCACCGGATTGTTCTCGATACCTTCTGGAGTCAGTCCGACTCCCTTTAGGCGATGAAGCGAGTCGGCGGCGAGTGCATCGTAAAAACCGTCGACAAACATATCCATACGTCCCTGAAGCACAACATATCCTCCGAAATTCAGAAGCATGCAGTAGATCCACTCATGATCGGCGTATATGCCTTTGCGGCGCCATTTCGCATCCTTATCGCTATATAGGTCGAGAACTTTCATGTCGCCGGCCTTTACTGTGTCGATCATTGAAAGCATAGGATTGCCGCCCCAGCTCTGTATTACCCATGATGACTCGGGATTGGCGCGTTTCATCGCTTCGGCTATACGGCGTCCGGCGAGCGGCAGATCTACGTTTGACGTGTTTCCTCCTTCATGAAACGGATCCATCGAATAATATTTGGCTTTGCCGTAGAGGCTGTCGAGTTCCCGATAATACATGTCGGCCAGATGCGAGAATTCATCTGTATCTGGCGACAGGAATGCCGGGCGGACAAAGCCGCACCACTTTCCAGGATCGGCCACTTTATATCCAAGTTTGCTGTTGATGTCGTGCGGCACCATTCCGGCATACCCCGGATATACCGGCTCTATGCCGAGCGAACGCATCCGTGCCACAATCTTGCGCTGAAGTCTGCTCTGGTTTTCATACCACTTTTCGGGCAACGGGCCGCCCCATCCTTCGAGGTTGTTCATTTGCCACCATGCCAGATATGCCGGACCGCTGATAAACCGGCCTGCTTCATCATCAGTATATCCAAGTTTTTTCAGGAGGTTGAGCCATACTGTTTCGATGCCGGTCATCATAAGCGGCATGTTGATACCATGGAGAGCCATCCAGTCGATCTCTTTCATCCACCGCTCCTCGTTCCAGAATGGCATGGAATATGAGAATGTGCAGTAATTAAGATAATATCTGTCGGCAACTGATGCTTCCTTGCGTATTTTGCTTTTCGGCAATGGCAGTGGGTCGGGAAGTGGCTGAGTCAGATTGTTCCAGGAAATGTGTATCCCGGCTACATATTTAAGATACCAGTTCAGTCCTGTTGCGAGTGCCGTTTTGCTGTTGCCGTCAATGACAACTCTTCCTGAATCGGCTTGTATTTCAAAAAATTCCGGACCGGTCGACTTGACTTCGTGGAATATTACGCGACCGGCCGATGTGCCTTCGGTCACTCTCTTTGCCAATGAATCGACCGGACTCAACGCTTTGGCTGATAATGATATCGCACAC
>JAIDKJ010000273.1 GCA_029051835.1 Paramuribaculum sp.
TTCTTGAAATACAGCCCCCCTACGTTGTCAACGAGGCTTCGGGCTACGGCACGGGACAGCTCCCCGACAAGGAGGGCCAGATGTATTACGTAGGCGAGGACAATCTCTATCTCATACCCACGGCCGAAGTGCCCGTGACCAACCTCTACCGCGACGTGATCCTCTCCGATAGCCAGCTCCCGGTGAAGAACTGCGCCTACTCGGCATGTTTCCGCCGCGAGGCCGGCAGCTACGGCAAGGATGTCAGGGGGCTCAACCGCCTGCATCAGTTCGACAAGGTGGAGATCGTGCGCATAGAGAAGCCCGAAAACTCCTATGCCGCCCTCGAAGAGATGAAAGCCCACGTGCAGGGACTGCTCGAAAAACTCGGTCTGCCCTGGCACATACTCCGCCTCTGCGGCGGCGACATGAGCTTCACCTCCGCCATAACGTTTGACTTCGAGGTGTGGTCGGGCGCCCAGCAGCGCTGGCTTGAGGTGTCGTCGGTAAGCAATTTCGAAACCTATCAGGCCAACCGTCTGAAATGCCGTTACCGCGATGCCGACAAGAAGACACGCCTGTGTCATACGCTCAACGGTTCGGCGCTTGCTCTGCCGCGCATCATGGCCGCTCTGCTCGAAAACAACCAGACGCCGCAGGGCATAGTGGTGCCTGAATGTCTGCGCCGCTACACCGGATTCGATATCATCGACTGAACCGTCCAAGCTGACTGCCGGCGATGAAGAAGAAGAGCATCATGGATCTGGGCCGCGACTCGATCGATGCCTACCGTGCGAAGAAAAAACTTCCTGTCACGGTGGTGCTCGACAATGTGCGCTCGCTCAATAATATAGGTTCGATATTCCGCACCTCCGACGCATTTATGGCGGAGCGCGTGATGCTTTGCGGCATCACGGCTGTGCCGCCGTCGGTGGAGATCCACAAGACGGCTCTGGGAGCGGAGGATTCGGTCGAGTGGCGCTATTATGCGTCGACAGCCGAGTGTCTCGACGATCTTCGCGCGGCGGGCTATACGCTGTGTGTGCTCGAACAGGTGGAGGGGAGCGTGGCGCTCCAGGACTTCCGTCCGCAGCCTGATCGGCGCTATGCCATCGTGGCCGGACATGAGGTGCACGGTGTCAGTCAGGAGGCTGTGGATGCGGCCGACGTGTGTCTGGAGATACCGCAGTGCGGCACCAAGCATTCGCTCAACGTGTCGGTGTCGACCGGGCTTGCCTTATGGCATTTCTTTATCGGGCTCGGCGGACAGAATGGCGCGTGCGGCTGATGCGTCGGCCTGAAGCCGGGCGCGCAGCTCGTCGACCGAGCTGAAACGCATCTCGGCGCGCATGCGCTCTACGAGATCCAGGGCTACGCGGCTTCCATAGAGGTCGCCTTCATATCCGAGCAGATGTGCTTCAACGCTTACAGTGGGGCTCTCGGTCATATCGACCGTGGGCCTCACTCCTATATTGACCATGGCGGGATAGACGGCTCCCGAGTCGAGAGTGGCCCGGGCGGCATAGACTCCGTAGGCCGGTATGAGCATTTCGGGCGGCTCTACGCTTATATTTGCGGTCGGGAAGCCGATTGTACGTCCGAGCTGTTTTCCGCCGACTACGGTGCCCGAAAGCGCGTAATCGCGGCCGAGCATTTCGGCGGCCAGCCTCACGTCGCCTTCGGCGAGAGCCGCGCGTATGGCCGATGAAGAGATCGGCGCGCCGCCGAAGTGATGGGGATAACCGGTGGCGAACATGACCTCTATTGCGGCGCTGTCGGCTGCACGGCGGTATTCGTCGGGCGTCGACAGGCGGTCGTGGCCCAGACGGTGGTTGAATCCCATGAGCAGCACCTGTGCGCCTAATCGCAGGCGCAGTTCCTCCATGAAGCGGTGCGCCGAAAGCCGGCGTGTAGGCTCGTCGAACCGGATCACTCCGGGGGTGCAGCCGCAGGAGGCCATCATCCGCAGCCTGTCGGGGAGCGGAGCGAGCATGGCGGGCGATCGGAGCGGGTCGATGAGGCTCAGCGGGTGGCGGTCGAAGGTGAGCGCCACGGGGCGGAGCCGGCGGGCCGACGCTTCGGCGGCAAGGGTGGAGAGCAGGAACCGGTGGCCGCGGTGAAGGCCGTCAAACATCCCTACGGTGACTATCGACGGCTGTGCGCCGGTAGCTGTGCCGTCGGGGTGAAGCGTCAGTTCCATTGTTAGTTCGGTATGTGGTACGGGTGCTTGTGGTGGGCGGGCAGGCTGCCGTTATGCTTGTGGAGTCATTCTATGCCCTCTGCCGCGAGCAGGTCGGTAAATTCGGTTCCGGGCGCCACGAGCATGGTTTTGTATCCGAGGCGTGCCGCTGCGTCGAGGTTGGTCTGCGAGTCGTCGAGAAACAGCGTATCCTCCGGACGTATGCCGAACGATTCCTCCACGCAACGGAATATCCGCTCGTCGGGTTTCATGCATTTGGCTTCGAAGGATGTGACGATGCCGTCGAAATAGTCCTCACGCCGCAGACCCTCCTTGAGAAATTCCTCGGCGATGACGCCGCGCCACATGATGGGGTTGGTGTTGCTCAGCAGATACACTCCACGCCGTTTGCGCAGGTGGCGCAGTGCGGCCAGACGTGGCTGGGGCAGTCCGGTGATGAAGGCGCAGAAGGCGCGGTCGATCTGCTGGTCGCTGACCCCTTCGGGGAGTTGCGCCCGCATGGCTTCGTGGAACTGTGCGACCGATATCTCGCCCGATTCAAGCTGTCCGAACGGTCCGTTCTGCACATATTCTCCGATAAGATTCTCAGGATGTTCCATGCCGAGCCGGCGGAAGGCGTCGAGGCAATCGGCGCGACGTATGTCCATGATTACTCCGCCGAGGTCAAAGAGAAGGTTGCGTGGCATATCCGGTAGTATTGTGTTCTGGTTTGTTTCTTTAAGATTGGTTCCTGTTTGTTTTCGTGATGCAAATATACGAATTTGTTCGCAATCGGTCATGCAAGCCTATGGTGCAAAATGTTGCCGGACTAACGAAAAATGCCTAATTTTGTAATCGAAAAGAGCCTCTGACAGGCATTAACATGTGTAATTGTATACAGAATCTTAGGAATGGATAAAATCGACAGTCTTGACAGAAAGATACTGAGCATCATTATCGGCAACGCCCGCATACCCTCGAAGGATGTGGCTCTCGAGTGCGGTATCTCACGTGCGGCGGTCCATCAGCGCATACAGCGTCTGACCGATATGGGGGTGATAACAGGCTCGGGCTATCATATCAATCCGGGTGCGCTTGGTTTTCACACGTGCACGTTCATCGGGGTGAATCTCGAGCGCGGAGCCATGTATCGTCATGTGGTGCCGGAGCTGGAGAAGATACCGGAGGTAGTGGAGTGTCATTACACGACCGGTCCGTACACGATGCTCATAAAGGTGTATGCCCGCGACAACGAGCATCTTATGGAGCTTCTCAACGGCAAGATACAGAATATCCCCGGAGTGACGGGCACTGAGACTCTCATATCGCTCGATCCGGGTCTCGTGCGCGGGTTGCCTGTCGACAGGAGATAGGCCTGCGGCCGGTAAGGCAATATAGCAGCAGGGCGCTGTGTCGTGACTGTCACGATACAGCGCCCTGCGCTATGACCGGGTTGACCGGCGGCGGTCAGAGATATTTGCCGTCGAATCGTTCCTGCACGTCGTTGACTATGCGTTTTATGTCCTGCTCGCGCTCCTTGGGGCAGATGAGCAGCACGTCGCCGGCGTCGGCTATGATGTAGTCGTTGAGTCCGGCGGTCACCACGAGCTTGTCGGGCTGTCTGACGGCGAATATGTTGCCGGTCGAATCGTAGGTGATCACGTTGCAGTTCTGGGTGACGTTGCTCTCGCGGTTTTTCGGCGAGTTGTCGAAGAGCGCCGACCATGTGCCGAGGTCGCTCCATCCGAAGTTGGCGCATTCGACGTAGACGTTCGATGCCTTTTCCATGAT
>JAIDKJ010000274.1 GCA_029051835.1 Paramuribaculum sp.
TTCCGAGCCACTGCGACAGCAATATGTCGGCAAGAAATGCTCCGAGCGGACCGCCTGTATTGCTGACCGCTTCGGGAGTGGATGATATCCGGGCGAACTGGCGTCCCTGTACAATGCTTTGGTCATCGGCTCCGGCTGCAAAATAAGATACGCAGACAATAAGCATGTATGCGGCAAACACTATCAGCGTGATGCCTGCAAAAAGTTTCCAGCGTCGGCGTGTCGACACACTGTCGACCGCCTGCTTTTTAGCCGGTGCTGCTGCGGGCGCAGCGGTAGCCGATGTTCTGGCAGTCGGTCTTGCCGCGGCAGGCTGCTGGCGGTTTTTTGTGTCGGGCGTAGCCTCGTTGCGCCGTTGTGCCGCCGGCTCCTGATTGCGTTGGTTATAGCCGCCCGATGTCAGTGATGAAGGGTCGTAGTTGTCGGCTGAAATTTCAAATGAGTCCATTGAAGAATTGTGTGTGTTGATCTTTTGAGTGTATTATAACTGTCGCAGGGCGGCAATGGTGGCTTCGGGGTCGTCGGCGCCGAACACGAAGCTGCCTGCTACCAGTATGTCGGCGCCGGCGTCGGCAAGAAGTTTGCCCGTGTGCATATTGACACCGCCATCCACTTCTATTTTTGTGTCAAGTCCCATGGAATCGATGAGCGAGCGCAGTCTTTTCACTTTCGGAAGGGCAAGCTCGATGAATTTCTGTCCACCGAATCCCGGATTGACGCTCATGACGAGTACCAGATCGAGTTCAGGCAGTATGTCGTCAAGCATCGTGGTCGGTGTAGCCGGATTCAAGGCCACTCCGGCTTTCATGCCGGCATCCTTGATCTGCTGTACCACACGGTGGAGATGGGGGCATACTTCCTGATGGACTGTCATGAGTTCCACACCGCAGTCGCGCACCTGGCTGACGTAATTCTGCGGATTGACTATCATCAGGTGGGCGTCGAGCGGTTTTCGTGCATTGCGGCTTATGGCTTTGATGACCGGAAAACCGTATGAGATATTTGGCACGAATACTCCGTCCATAACGTCAAGGTGCATCCATGATGCCTCCGATCGGTTGATCATTTCTACATCGCGGTCGAGATTGCCGAAATCGGCTGACAGCATTGACGGCGCTATTTCTATCATTGTCAGGATTTTTTTTGAGGTTTGAGGGCGTTCCAGGCTATGATGGCCACGCAGGCCACACCTATGCCGATTCCGGCCCATGTGAGATATGTGTTGTATTGTTCTACCTTTTCGAACAGGGCGTCGCGCGACACGATCTGGCCGAGCCACCATCCGAGGGCGGCGAGGACTATGTTCCACACTCCGGCTCCAAGCGAGGTGTAGAGCATGAATCGGAATATGTTCATCCTTGAAAGTCCGGCCGGTATGCTGATGAGCTGACGGACGGCCGGTATCAGACGGCCGATAAATGTCGACACCGCGCCATGATTGTCGAAGTAGTGTTCGGCATGTTCTACT
>JAIDKJ010000275.1 GCA_029051835.1 Paramuribaculum sp.
GATGCGTCCGTCGGCCACAAGCTGATGCAGCGCCAGACGTGCTATCTCGCGGCGCACGGGGTCAAAGCCTGAGAGTACAATGGCTTCGGGGGTGTCGTCGACTATGATCTCGATGCCGGTAGCGGCTTCGAGTGCGCGGATATTGCGGCCTTCGCGTCCGATGATGCGACCCTTTATCTCGTCGGAGTCGATCTGGAACACTGTGACGGAGTTTTCTATGGCGGTTTCTGTGGCTACACGCTGTATCGACTGCACCACAATGCGCTTAGCCTCTTTGTTGGCCGTCATCTTCGCATCGTCCATGATGTCGTTGATGTAGCTTGCGGCTGCGGTCTTTGCCTCATCCTTGAGGCTTTCCACAAGCTTCTCCTTCGCCTCCTCGGCGGTAAGGCCGCTTATGTGCTCAAGTTCTTCCTGTGCCTTGTGGCGGAGCGAGTCAAGCTCAGCTTTCTTCGATTCGGTCTGTGCCAGCTGTTCGTCCAGACGCTGACGTGTCTGCTCTATCTCGTTGCGTGCGCGCTGGTTCTCGCCCTGCTGCTGATTGAGCTGCATTTCGCGCTGTTTGAGCTTGCTCTCGGCCTGCTGCACTTTCGAAATACGCTGCTGTGCCTGTCGCTCGGCTTCGGCTTTGATCTTTATTTCCTCCTCGCGGGCTTCGAGCAGACGGTCTTTCTTGATTACCTCCGCCTCTTTTTTCGCTTCGTCTACGATGGTGCGGGCCCGGCTTGTGGCCATGTTGCGCTGAACGATCATGGCTGCAGTGGCACCTATGGCCAAAGCCACTATGGCTGTGATCAGAATGAGTATTATGGTCGTCATTTCTATATGTCAGTTAGTTTTTTAGGTTATTACTGATTAATATTGTCAATGTCATCGCTCTGTTGCGTACGGGGCCACGCGTCGCGCGGGGCAATGGGCGCAAGAAATATCACACACTCACTCTTCGTTTCCATTGGCATCGCGAGCCATTTCGCGAGCCAGCATGCTGTCGAGGTCGGTTTCGAACTCTGCCAGCATCTTTTCTCCGTCCTCGATCTGGGATTTCAGTGTCATGTAGCCTTTGGCGTACAGAAACAAAACCATGGCCATGACTTCGGTCTGCGGTCGGTCAACAAACCTGTCGCGCCACTTCGACCAACTGGCGTTGGCCTCTTTGGCTGCGGCTCTGAACAATTCCTCCTCGTCAGAGGCGATGTTGATACGGAGCGGAATATCTGCTATCCTAATGTTTATGTATATCTTCTTTTTGTCCATTGCATGTTACTCGCCTAAGTCGGCGATACACTTGTCAATGTCCCGTACTAATCCGGCCAATAATGCCCGTGTGTTCTCTGCGTCGCTGCGGCTCGGACTCACCGAATGGACCACCCTGAGATATTCGTTCTCCTGGGTCAGGAGGTCTATGCGCTTCTGCAATCTCTCGTTTTCTTGCTCCAGATCACTGATCCGCCGTCCGGCGACCGATATGGCCTCTTCGAGCA
>JAIDKJ010000276.1 GCA_029051835.1 Paramuribaculum sp.
CCGACTACGGCGTGTGGATATTGCTCACACTGGTCGAGATCGGAGCCGCGCTGTATATCTACTTCAAGTGGATCAAACAGGGGCGCATACCTCTCGTGCCGGCCAAGAAACCCATACCGCCCTACGAGCTTGCGATGCAGCGGCTGGAAACCCTGCGTGCAGAAAACCTCTGCGACAAGGGGCAGGAAAAGGAATACTACACACGTCTTACCGACATACTCCGCAACTATCTCGACACTCGTTTCGGCATCAACGCCATGGAGATGACCTCCTCGCAGATACTCAAATCATTGCGTAGCAACGAGGAAACACGCATGCCCGAAAAATATATGAGCCGCGTGCTTGAGATAGCCGATTTCGTGAAGTTTGCCAAGGCACGTCCCCTTCCTGAAGACAATGCCGCATCATTCCGTTCGGCACTGCAGTTTGTCGAAGACACAAAGCCGCTGCAGCCTGAACCCGAAAGCGAGGCCAACGGCACCTCCGCCGCCACAGACAACAAGCCTAAAGAAACTGTATAACAAATTATTGCAGAACTCCAAACGGCCAAAACAAAAAATAATCTCACACGACTTACTGATCAAATGCAATTCGCACATCCTACATATCTATGGTTTCTGCTGTTGCTTATACCATACTTAGCATGGTATATACTCAACCGCAACCGCAAACATGCCACCATGTCGGTGTCGACCATCGCACCTTATGCCAAAAACGGACGTCCGCTTCGGGCATGGCTTCTCCACGGCCTGTTCGTGATGCGTGCGCTGTGTCTGGCTGCATTGATCGTCATCCTTGCTCGCCCGCAGGCCTATGACCGCTGGAGCACATCGAACACTCAGGGCACCGACATAGTGATAGCACTCGACATATCCACGAGTATGCTCGCGCGCGACTTCAAGCCCGACCGCTTCGAGGCTGCCAAAAAAGTGGCGTCGCAGTTTGTCAGCGGACGTGAAAGCGACAACATCGGAGTGGTTATTTTCGCCGGAGAAAGTTTCACAGCCGTGCCAATGACCACCGACAAGGCTCTTCTTGTCAACTATATCAACGACATAAAGATGGGAATGCTTCAGGACGCTACCGCCATAGGCGACGGTCTGGCCACGTGCATCTACCGCTTCAAGGACGGAAAAGCTAAGTCAAAGAGCATCATACTGCTT
>JAIDKJ010000277.1 GCA_029051835.1 Paramuribaculum sp.
CTGCTGCAGTGTGTGTTAAAGCTGCAGCACTATAGACAGTGAGTGTTGGGTGGGTGGTGTGCTCATGTCTATTGTAGTCGAATCAGAGCCAACGATACACGAGTAGAGGTTGGCTATCTGGGTGATGATGGTCGGAATGATCGCGCGGGCGCTCTGACGCGGGCCGTAGGTATTGAACGGCCTGGCTATCACTACCGGTGTCGAAAAGGCGTTGTAGAAGCTCAGTGCCAGTGCATCGGCGCCGATCTTCGTGGCCGAATAGGGCGACTGCGGCTGACGCGGATGGCTCTCCGTTATCGGCACTTCGATAGCCGTGCCGTAGACCTCCGAGGTAGAGGTCACGATAATGCGCCTCACTCCGCAGTCGCGGGCGGCCTGAAGCATATTGAGCGTGCCGCGTATGTTTGTGTCCACGTAGCTGTCGGGAGCCACATAGCTGTAAGGTATGGCTATCAGCGCGGCCAGATGGAATATGGTGTCGACATCGCGCGATATCATGCGGCAGAAAGCCGGGTCACGCACATCGCCGCTCACTATTTCCAGACGTCCGTCGGACTTCACATCCTCGAGCCAGCCGTTGACGCCGAATGAATTGTAGAGGCTCAACGCTCTGACGCTGTAACCCTCGTCGAGAAGCAGCTGGGTCAGATGCGAGCCGATGAAGCCGTCGGCGCCTGTGACGAGCATCCTTGTATGTCTGTTGTCGTTTGTATTCATGTCGTTTGTGTTGTTTATCACATTAATCGGTCTGATTATCAGTAAAGTTTCTTCAGATAATACGTATATTCAACCCCTTCGTCCGACAGGCGGCTCAGGCAGACGCTTTTGCCGGTCTGGCTCCGAATCCGCAGGATGTTGACAGGCGTCCACGGGATCATCAGTTCGTCGACATATCCGCTCGAGTCGTCGCCGGGGGTTATTTCGAGCTTGAGCGCGCCGTCGGTTTCGCTCCACGAACACCAATAGGCGCTGTACGAATGGTTTTCGCTCTGTACACGGCTCTCCATCACGTGGTTCTGGAATTTAAGCACCACATTGCCACTGTAGTCGGGCAGCGGCACACCGTCGGCATCGATACGGCTCACCTGCCATGTGCCGAACCACGGCCCGATATCGCCGTTGTTGTGCGTACACCCGGCCGAAAGCATCGACAGTATCCCCGC
>JAIDKJ010000278.1 GCA_029051835.1 Paramuribaculum sp.
AACGACGCACCTGTTCGCTCCGATGCATGTCGACGCTTATGATCTGTTCGCACTCCTGATCTGTTGGAGCCTCGAAAATCAATTCGCCCTGCGGGCCGGCTATGAAACTGCTTCCCCAGAACTGTATGCCGCCGGTGGTTCCGGACGGATCGGCTTCGTGACCCACACGGTTGACTGTGACAACCGGCAGGCCGTTGGCTACAGCATGACCGCGCTGTATGGTCATCCAAGCCTGACGCTGGCGTTCCTGCTCGTCGGGCGTATCGGTCGACTCCCACCCGATTGCCGTCGGATAAATCAGCAGCTCGGCACCGGCAAGAGCCATGAGGCGCGCAGCTTCGGGAAACCATTGATCCCAGCAGACGAGAAGTCCCAGACGTCCTACCGATGTGGCAATAGGTTTGAAGCCGAGATCTCCGGGTGTGAAATAAAACTTTTCGTAATATGCCGGATCGTCGGGAATGTGCATTTTGCGGTAGCGTCCGGCTTCCGAGCCATCGGTTTCAAACACGATAGCGGTGTTGTGGCATAAACCCGGAGCGCGACGTTCAAACAACGACACTACGAGCACTATGTTATGCCGTTTTGCCAGATCGGCATAGAAGTCATACGCTTCATTGCCTTGCTTAATGTCGGTGGCAAGATCGAAGCATTCCACAGATTCTGTCTGGCAGAAGTACAGGGTGTCGTGCAGTTCCTGGTTGACGATAAGTTTGGCTCACTTGTCGGAGAGTCGTGCTACTGCGTCGGCACGCTTGCGTCGGTTGTCGGAGATATCGGCAGTCTTCGATTGCTGTATTATTCCTATTTCAAGTGTCGGCTTCATAAATTGATGATTAGAGTTGCAGGGGATAACCTTTGTTGATCTACGTTCATATTTCGGCGCCGGTGATGAGCTGTCGCGGTATCTGCATGGTCGCACAGTGGAGCGAGCCATGTTGTTCAACAAGGGCGCAGCAGTCGATACCGATGACCTGTCGGGCGTATACGCTTTCAAGAATGCGCGCTGCTTCGGCATCAAGATCGGGTTGGTCATATGTCGGCATCAGTATGGCCGACGGTGTGACAAGATAATTGCAGTAAGTGGCAGGGAGCGGATCGCCGTTGTCATCTGTCATCGGCCGCGGCAGGGGAAGTTCTACAAGTGTGTAGGGG
>JAIDKJ010000279.1 GCA_029051835.1 Paramuribaculum sp.
GCTCTACAAGCACAAGATCGTCAATGTGCTTGGCAGCAACGGCAAAGCCGAGTAAGCTGATCTGAAATCATTCCCCCCTGCCTGCAGGGAGGTGATGAAAATACAAGGCCCTGTGTCATGCGATTGTGACACAGGGCCTGTTGTATCGTATCGGTCGCGGCGACTCACTTCGCAGCTATGGTGACGGAGGGGGAGTCATGTCAGCGGAATTGTGAAGATGAAGCGGGCACCCTTCGTGTAGGATTGGTCCAGGACCACGTCGCCGCCGAGCAGACGCGCTATCTGGCGGCTGATGCACAGTCCGAGCCCCCAGCCCTCCGACGATGGCCGTCCCTTCTCGTAGCGCTCGAATATCTTGGCCTCCATGCCTGTGGGGACGCCGCTGCCGGTGTCGGTCACGGTCATCGACAGCGTAGAGCCGTCGCTGTCGATATGCGTGGAGAGGATGATGCTCCCCTCTGCGGTGAATTTGGTGGCGTTCTGCAGCAGATTGACTATCACCTGCTCTACGCGTCGCGCATCGGTGTCGACTATGAGATCGGAGCGGCAGTTGCCGGGGTCGAAGGAGAGCGTCACGTCGGGCGCCAACCGGTGGCGCACGCATTCCATCGCCGTGTGGCACACCTCTTCGATCCTTACCGGGCGGCGCGTGATGTTGAGGCGGTCGCTGTCGGCTTCCGAAAGGTCGAGCACGTCGTTGATGAGTGTCTGTAGCAGTTCGGTGTTGAGCGTTACGATGTTGACGTAGGTCTGCAGGTAGTGTCGCTTGCTGTCGTCGATGTTGTCGGCTATGAGCTGGGTGTAGCCGGCTATGGCTTCGAGCGGATCGCGCACGGCCTGACTCATGTTGTTGATGAAGTCGGTGCGCACTCTTTCGGCTTTTCTGGCACGGCCCTGGGCTTCAATGAGGTCGTGCTGTGTGGTGGTGAGCGAGTCGCGCTGTGCCTCAAGGCGTGTGTTGGAGTCCCTGAGGTTTCGTGAGAGCTTTTTGGCGTGGCGGTAAAGCCGGGCCAGAGCTATGGTGATGATCAGCAATATGGCCAATGCGGTGATTGTGATCACGAGCCGTGTCTTGTGCGATGAAATGATGCTTTCGCGGGCTTCTATCTCGGCGTCGTTGCGCGCAGATTTGAGTTTGTCCACCTCGTAGAGTACGCTCAGCTCGCGGTAGCGTTCCTCGCTCTTGGATTTGAGCAGCTGTTCGAGCATTTTGTTGCGCTGCCGGGCTGTGGCGAGCAGTGTGGTGCTGTCGCCGGTGGCTTCGGCCGCTTCTTCAAGCATACGGTAGAACTTGTGGTGGTTGAATGTCTTGACCGGAGCGGTATTGTCGTCGAGATATGGTTTCAGCAGCGGCATCGCTTCCTTATATCGTCCGGTGGCCATGAAATAGTATATGTCGGAGAGGTGGTTCTGGCTGATGTCGTCGGCCACATCCTTGTCGGCAGCGGCGAGCGCCGTGATCGAATCGGCAAAAGCCTCGATCTCCCGCGCGCTCAGAGCCTGATAGTTGCTGAGCATCCTCCGGTAGCAGACATATTTGTGGGTGCGGTAGTGGCGTTTGGTGCGTCCATGGCTGAAGTACTGTTTCTTAAGTTCGCCGATGAGCAGTAGCAGCTTCTTGTCGCTCTGCACGGCGCGAGCGTAAAGTTCCGCCTCGGTATATATGATGCCCGCATGGGAATAGTACATGTTGGGGATGGCGTTGCTGGCCCATTGACGGTCGAGTATGATCTTTTCGGCCTGCGACATGTATTCGCCGAGCACTTCGCCACGGCTCATCTGGCTCAGATAGATGCACAGACTGTAGTAGAGTTCGAGCTGCCGGAGCTGATCGTCGGGCGCGTCGTATGTCAGCTGGTGTATGATCGAGCTTATGGCCTGGTCGCGTTGCCGGTCGGTAAGCCTGTGAGCCTGTGAGTTGATCATGAGCAGCCTGATGAACGCTTCTGTTTCCTGCCTGTCGGCCGATTCGGGGTGTGTGGAGGCCTCGCGCAACACTATCTGCTGTATGGAGTCGTTGCCGTTGTAGGAGTTGGCTATCTGGCGGAGCAGATCGAGCTGCAGGCTTTCGGGTGCGCCGGCTCTCCGTGCGGTGGGGTAGATTATATGGTTGAGGTGGAATTTTTCAGCTCTGTCGGCTGCATCATAGAGGTGCAGAAGTGTCGGAAGGCTGTCGGCGGCGGTGGTTGCTTTCGATAGTTGTCTGAGGAGGCTGTCGGTGGGCTGCGAGAGCTGTGCTGCATGGCAGTCGGAGGCAATCATCAGAGCCAGCGCAAACGGTAAAATCACCGTCAGCAATATCGTGCGTAGTATGGTTTTCATGTTATGGTTCGGCGGAGAAAGCGACATAAGTGTCGATCACAAAACTACAAAAAATAAGCTGCCGTCACAATATTTCACAGTGTTAAATTGAAATTTTCTGATCATTTTGCACAGTCCGGTCGAACTTTTCTTGCACAGGGGTGTTATGACATAAAGCATCATCATCTATGAAAACTGTCAAAGATACACTTCTTGAGCGGAGGAGCATCCGCCGCTATGAGCGCGAGCCTATTCCGGCCGAAACCATGGATTTTATCTACGAAGCTATCCGCAACACTCCCACGAGCTACAACGGACAGCAGTTCTCTGTCATCGATGTGACCGATCAGGAGGTCAAGGAGAAGATCTATGAGCTTACGCAGCAGAAGCAGGCCAAGACCTGCTCGCACTTCATGCTGTTTTGTGCCGACTACCATAAGATCCGCGTCATAGCCGACAGGAAGGATATAGATATGCCCGATTTCGAACACACGCTCGACGGAGTGATCGTAGGTGTGGTCGACGCCACGCTCGCCATGATGAGCGCGCTGACGGCTGCTGAGGCATCAGGCCTCGGAACGTGCTGCATAGGATATGCCCGCACAGCCTCGCCTGAAGCCATATCGCGTCTGCTCGGACTGCCCAAGGGTGTGTTCGTGGTGTGCGGTCTGGCTCTGGGAGTGCCGCGCGAGCATCCCGATCTGAAGCCTAAGCAGCCGGCCGACGTCACCATCCATTCCGACCGATACCATGACGAGGGGCTGGCCGACAAGCTGATGGATTATGATCATGCGGTAAGCCTGTTCAACCACACCCGCGAGGGAGCCAAGACCGACAACGACTGGGCCTCGCATATCGTCGACTATTACCGTCAGGCCATGTCATACCGTATGCTCGACGCCATACGCCGGCGCGGCTTCGATATAGAAAGCTGACTTAGGGAAAATATCCGAATACTCGATAAATACACGCAATGCGCTGTGTCGGAGGCGATCTCCGGCGCAGCGCATTGCCGTTGAATGCAGCTGTGTTACGTCAGCGCGTCAGTAGGACGTGGGGAAGTCGGTCGGCACAACGATATAGAAGTCGGCGGCGCCGAGGTAGTCGGGGTCGAGAGTGTCTATTTCGTCCTGGCGGCGCGATGTGACAGTGGCCACGCGTGTCCCCGGCCGATATTTCAGCAGATAGGGTATGATGCCGTCGCGGTTGTCGGAGTGCATCGATCCGTTGATGTGCAGAAACTTGGTGGAGGGCTTCATGTTGCGTGCCATGAACCATCCCATCGTGGCGTCTTTCAGCGCCTGTGCCTCGGCCAGCCGCTGCATCTCTTCGGGCGAGCGGCGGCTTATCAGCATCATGGCTCCGAACTTTTCGCCTGCGGCGGCAGTGTCGTAGGCAAACGGTATGGGAAGCGGGGCGATATACCGGCGGGCTTCGTCGCTGAAACTCTTCAGGGCGTCGAGTCCGCCGCTGCTCACTGCGGCGGCATAGCGGCGCGGCACGTTGGTGGCCACAAACGGTATCTTGTTGTCCTTGGCGAAATAGACCGTAGGATAGTAGTCGGTCGAATAGTTGTCCCACAGCCGTGCCTCGGCCTCGAAGCGGTCGTAGCTCGTGATGCCGGCCATATATTCGTCGAGTATGAGCTGATTGTCGGCTTCCATCATCTCCTGGCCTATGACGAGGTCGGCGCCGTGGCGCTCGAAGAGGGCGCGGCTGATCTCGAATTCCATCCAGTGGGATATGGGGCAGTTGTGGTTTTCGCCGATAAACACGGCGTCGGCGCGCGACAGAGAGTCGACCATCGTCTTAAAGTCGGTTTCGGCTCCTTTGGAGTCGAAGATCCGGTAGGCTGTGGGTCCGGCGGCATTGATGGCCATGGCCGGCAGCAACAGCAGCAGATTGATTATGATTCGTTTCATTTCAGTGGTTCGTCGCTCATGTAGAGCATTACATATAGATCAGGATTGATATATCGGCGGAATGACTGCATGATCTCCTCCGGGGTGATCGATTCGATGACGCTTTCGTAGCGGTCGAAGTCGTAGAGCGCTTCGCCGTTCTTCAGCAGGCTCATCAGTGTGGTGCGCCATGACGAGGGCGAATAGGGTGTGAGGGCTTCGCGCTTGGCGATGATGCACGACCGCTTGATGGCGTCAAGCTCGGCATCGGCCACGGGGTTTTCGCGCAGATCGTCGATGACGTAGCGCAGAGCTTCCTCTACGGCCGGCATCTTGGCGTTGTCCGACGACGAATTGATGTCGAAATAGAAGTAGCCGCGAGGCATTCCCTCGTAGTTGAGCATCACGTAGGGCGAATATACGAGAGCGCGTTTCTCGCGCAGCTCGGCTATCACATGGTTGCGCATCAGGTTGCTCATAAGTTTAAGTATGAGCGAATTGCGCAGCCCCGGCTCGTAGCGGCCGAAATAGAGATAGTCAAATTCGGTCTGCGAGGGATTGTCGTTGGGGAAGCGTTCGCTGACCGTCGCCTCGGGAAGATTCAGCTGTGTGAAGCCCAGCGGCTCGGCCGATTCGGCTTTGAGCCGGCTGAATACCGACACGGCGGCATCGGTCATGCTCGCGGCGTCGAAGTTGCCGGTGAGTATCACCACGCAGCTGTCGGGCCGGGTGTAGAGCGAGCGGTAGAAGGCCGCGATGCTGTCGAGGTCGAGGCTTTCGATGTCGCGGCGTCGGGCGGCTTTGACATCCTCCACGCCTGAGTATGCCCGGTCGGCTGAGAGCACGTTGCACATCAGCTCGTCCATGCGGGCCATCAGCTGGCGGTCGGGAGCGCGGTTGAGCATCTTTTCAAGCACCGATTCGTCGTCGCTGTCGAGATCTTCGATCATCGACTGCTTGATTTCGTTGAAGTCGTCGTAGCGGAGTTCGGGATCGGTTATCTTCTCATATACGAGATTGAAAAACTCTCCGGCCTTGTCGGCAGTGAACGATCCGAGAAATCCGTGCCAGTCGTTTTCGAGCGCCATGCCCAGCGCCATGCCGTTCTGATACATGTATTCGCCTGTCTTTTCCGGCATTTTGGCTATGCCGCCCATGTCGATGTAGCTTGCTGTCGATCCGAACAGGGGCAGTTTCTCCACCGGTACGGTGCCGTAGCCGCCCGGTGCCAGCATGGCGAAGTAGGTGTCGCCGTCATCGAGGGTCGGCTTGATGATGATTCTCATGCCGTTGGCAAGGCGCAGATCGCGTATGCCGAGCGAGGCATAGTCGCGCGTGGAGGCTATGTCGTCGGGATGTGACTGATATCGTCGGGCGAGTATCTCCGGGGTAGGTATAGTGTCGGCGGCTGGGCGGTATGGCTCGCTGAACACATAGTCGGTGCGCGGCGCCGACATGCCTCTCTGCCAGTCGGAGGTCAGAGCGTCGAGGGTCCGCCTCGGAGCGTTGATCGGCGATGTGCTGACGGCGATGAGCATCGTGTCGGCATGGTGCATCCATTCGCGGAGCGTGGCTGTGGCCTCGGCGGCGGTGATGGTCTTGACAGCCTTCTGCAGCAGGGCCGACTGCGCGGGCGAGGATATGTAGCGGTCGCCTGTGAGAGCATAGTCGGCGAAGTCGTCACACCACATGGCCGACGTGTAGCCCGAATAAGAGTTCTTGCCTATGCGGCGCGCGGCGCGGTCGGCGTGATAGCGTATCTCCTCGTCGGTAAATCCGCCCGATATCACTCCGCTGATCTCCGATGCGATCGCGGTCACGCACGAGTCAAGACTGACGTTGCGGCTCTCAAGCGCTTTGAGCACGAGATGATTGCTGTTGGCGAGATACCACGTGTCGGATATGTCGGTGTC
Source organism: Paramuribaculum sp. (assembly GCA_029051835.1). Taxonomy (GTDB): domain Bacteria; phylum Bacteroidota; class Bacteroidia; order Bacteroidales; family Muribaculaceae; genus Paramuribaculum. The sequence goes on from JAIDKJ010000279.1 coordinate 6,116, forward strand.
CACGCCTTTGTCGGCGAGCCTGAAGCTAAGGGCGTCGACCACCACACGGCCTATGGTCTTGCGCCGTGCGTCGTCGATGGTGCGGGTGACGATCGTAGGGTGAGGTATGATTATCTCGGCCGTTTCACGGTTGTTGAGGGTGTCGACGTCGAGCATTATCTGCCGGGCGGGAGTGTAGGCGAGCGGATACCGGCAGAGGCCGGGATCGGGACGGCGCTTGAGGAACGAGAACTGGCGGCGGATGGCTTTCTCCACTTCGGCCGGATCCACGTCGCCCACCACCACTATGGTGGCGAACTGGGGGAGATACCATTTGCGGTAGAACTTTTCAAGCACGTCGGCCGTCACCCGGCTCACCTCTTCGGGAGTGCCGAGCGGCATCCGGGCGCTGAAACGGTTCTGGCCTATCTTGAGGTCGTAGAAGCGGTCGTCCTGAAACGAGCTGCGCAGTTCTTCGAGTATTATGCCTTTTTCGGTTTCGACACGCTGGGGGTTGATCGTCAGGCGTGCCATCCAGTCGGCTATGATGGTCAGCGGGCGGTCGTAGCCGCCGGTGGCCATCGAGTCGGTGGGCAGTCCGAAGAGATATATGGTGCGGTCATGTCCGGTAAATGCGTTGATGTCCACTCCATATTTCATTCCGAGCGACTCAAGGTAGGCCACGGCTCCGCGGTCGGGGAAGTTCTCTGATCCTCCGAAAGCCATGTGTTCGAGAAAGTGGGCGCATCCTCCCTCCGTGTCGTCCTGCTGCACGGCTCCCACGTTCCAGACGAGCCGGAATTCGGCTCTTTTGGCCGGAAAGTCGTTGCGGAGTATGAGATACTTCAGTCCGTTGGGCAGACGGCCCTCTACGGTGCCTTGGGGGAGCGATATTACGGGCGACTGAGGAGCAGCGTCGGCCTGTGGGGTACACACAATACTTGCCGTCCCGAGCAGGACGGCAAGTGTGCATACCTGTTTCAGATTGCTTAAAATCCTTGTCACAGTGTATGTAGGGTTGGCGGGGGATTATTTCTGGAGTGTGTAGGTCACGGTTATGCGGGAGTAGCCGTACTGGTCCTCGGAGTCGAAGGGGAATACGAAAGTCATGGTGCCGGCGTTGAAGTCGATCTCGGCATGAGGAGCCACATAGAGGTTGGCCACGCCATCTTCGTCCTCGTCGATCTCCCATGCGTCCTCAAGCACGTCGGATATGCCCAGGTGGGCGGCGGGAGCCGCGCTGACACCATACGACTGAAGCTCCATGGCTAAGGGATCGCCGCCCTCGATAAGGGCAAGCTGGCGGTTCCATGCCGTGAACTGGTAGGTGAAGGGTATCCAGCTTGTGTGGTAGGCATACACCAGATCCTCTTCGGAGACGGGGCTGTAGATAGGCTCGCCCTGTGCGTTGAGTATGTAGTCGTCGCCCTCGGCCACAAATTCCACAGTGGCCTTGCCGTCATTGATGTTTGTGATCCTGAGGCCGGGAAGCGATGCGGTGAATGACTCCTCCGATTTGGCGTTCCAGTCGATGAGCTCCATGAGTTCGAGTCCGGTACCGTCATCTTCGAGCGCGAAATATTCGTTGTCGTCGACCGTGAGCTGGCGGAGTGTCTTGTAGAGGTATTCGGTCATGCCCATGGGGTTTTCGGTCATGTCGAGCACGGGGGGCGTTTCGGCGGCCAGTTTGCTGATGCCGAACACGGTGTTGCCGCTCAGCTGTATGGTCTGGGGCTGTATGAACGGAGCGCGGTTGCCGCTGCCGGGGAACTCGATGGTGCCCTGCAGGGTGATGCTTCCGATCCACGGTGTGAGATCGATGCCGTAGGCTGTGCGCCACTGGTTGACGAGAGCCTGCTCTTCGGGAGTGAGCGTCGACTCGATGACGGCGGGAAGCAGTGTGACGGTGGCGTTCTGCGCTATGTCGAACTTAGCGGGGTCGAGATCGCGTATCGTGAATCCGAACGATGTCGATTCGGTGATGGTTCCGGCGTTGGCCGATGCCACGGTGAATGTGCCGGTGGTGGCGCCGGCGGCGATGCTGACGGGGTTGTTGCCGAGGGTCAGCAGCGAGGCGTCGCTTCCGGTAAGCTCTACGGTGAACGATGTGGCTGTGGCAAGCGGCGAGCTGAGGTTTATTGCCACGGTCACCGTTTCGTCGGTGTTGTCGGTTATCGAGGAGTTGCCGTCGGGTATGCTGAAGTAGATGTGGTTGATCACTTCGGGTTCGGGCTCGTCATTGTTGTCGGAGCACGATGCGGCCGTGAAGGCAAAAAGCAGCGCGGCTGCCGATGCCAGATAGTGGAATGCTTTCATTTCGTTATGATTATTATGATTGTTGTCAGTCGTTGAACGAGTCTTTGGGCCATCCGGGGTTTTGTGTCATGTTCTCGTTGTAGAGATATTCGTCCTTGGGGATGGGCCATAGCCAGCGGTAGTCGCCGGGCGCCGGTATGCGGCCGGATGTGCTGCCGAGCAGCCGGCTGTAGTGTTTGAGGTCGAAGTAGCGTTCGCCCTCGCCAAGAAATTCCAGATGTTTCTGATGAAGTATCTCTTTGAGCAGGGCGTCGCCCGAGAGGGATGTGTCCACCCGTTCGGCTCCGCGCCGGGCGAGGAAGCGGTTGAGTGCGTCGATGGCTTTCTGCGGGCCGTCGCCTCCGGCCTGTGCCCATGCTTCGGCGGCGGTGAATAGCGCAGCCGACAGGCGCATTTTGTTGACAAACATTATCTCGCGCTTCTCTCTGCGCAGCAGGTTGTATTTGCCGATAAACGACTGGTTGCCGAGAGCCTGGCTGCTGAACGGGCAGATGGTCCACTCCTTGCGGCAGTCGGTGGAGGTGAATTCCATGGCCAGCGAGGGGCTGACGCTGTAGTAGTCGCCTGTATTTGTGTCGTAGACAATGCCCTGATAGTAGGTCTGCGACTGGTCGGGGTCATTGTAGATGAATATCTGCTCTTCGCACGACGGGCTTTCCCAGAGTGTGCGGTAGACCGATGCGCTGAAGCAGTCGTAGCCACGCTTGTCAAGCAGCGACGAGGCCAGAGTGGCCGCGCGCGGGAAGTTGCCGGCATAGAGTTCCACCTGTGCCAGCAGCAGTGTGGCGGCGTCGGTCGTGAGCCATGACGGGTCGGTGGCGGAGTGGCCTGAGGCTATGGCTTCTTCGAGGAGGTGTCTGATCTCGTCGATGACGGATCCGACGGTGGCTCGGGGCAGATTTTCCATGTCCAGCCGGTTTTTGATCACGATTCCTTCCTTGTCGAGTCCGTCGGCGGGATCTGATGCGAACAGGCGCAGCAGCTGGAAATAGCAGTAGGCTTTGATTGTATATGCTTCGGCGGTGAGATCGGCCACTTCGCGCCGGTCGGCCTCGGTGGTGACGGTGATGCCGGGCAGGCGTTCGAGCAGGGCGTTGGCGGTGGATATCACCGAGTAGTATTGAGGCCATGTGTAGAGCGAAAGGTCGTGGAGCGCCGACGGCTGCCAGTTGTACTGGTTGGAGAGCGAGGGGTTGCGCGAGGCCCAGTAGGTGGGAGTGAAGTCGTCGCTGAGAATCGCCAGATCAAATCCTGTGGCGGGCAGTGAGCTGTAGGCTGAGGCTATCAGCTCGCGTCCGTTTTCAGGGGTGGCTATGGCGTCGGGATCGGAAAACTGGTTGTCGTAGGGTATGTCGAGCGAGCATCCTGTCAGTAGCAGGGCTGCCGCGATGTGTTGTATGATCTGTTTCATTGTCAGAATGTCAGGCTGAGGTTAAGCGTGATGACCGGCTGCACTGCCGAGCCGAGAGCGCCGGTTTCGGGATCCGACTCGCTGTAGGGTGTGAGAGTGAAGAGGTTGGATGCCTGTAGCGCGGCGGTGGCATATTTGATGATGCGGGTGGAGCTGAGCACCTTCTGCGGCACTCTGTAGCGTAGCGAGAGCATCGACAGGCGCAGGTAGTTGCTGCTGCCGGTGTTGGAGGTGTTGGCATACTGGAGCGTTTCGATCGCGGCCGACGAATAGAAGGGCGAGTAGTAGATCTTGTTGACGTCGCCTTCGCGCAGCCACATGGTCTGTGTCAGTCCGCGCAGTGCGTTGTAGTTCACGTCGTCGCGGTTGCGCACGTAGGTGTAGTTGTATTGCTTGATGCCGCCGGCCACCCAGTAGAAGTCGGCGTCGAGTTCGATATTTTTCCACGTGACTCCAAGGTTGATGCTTCCGGAGTAGGGCGGGGTGAGATGTCCGAGGCTTATGAAGTCGTCGCGCGTCAGCTGTGTCTGTCCGGGCACTATCTCGCGTCCGTCCTTGCCCACGAATATCGGCAGGCCGGTGACGGCGTTGATGCCGGTCTGGCGCAGTCCGTAGAGCGTGTCGTAGGGTTTGCCTATCTGGAAGTCGGGTATGAGCGAGTAGTCGCTGGTGTAGAGTTTGTCGGTGTAATAGAGGTCGATCACCTTGTTTTTGTTGTAGGCCACGCTTGTGCTGAACCGTATGCCCCAGTCGGGTGTGATGTCGGGCAGGGAGATGCTTATGCCGGCTTCGATGCCGTCGTTGCGGAGCACTCCGATGTTGCGCTTCATCATGTTGAATCCGTTGCTGGCGGCGATTGGCACGTCGAGCAGGGCGTCGGCGGTCTGGCGTCGGTACCACCGCAGGTCGAGGCTGAGGCGGTCGAATAGTCCGGCCTGTATTCCGGCGTCGATGGAGGTGGTGTGCTCAGGCTTGAGGTCGCGGTTGTAGAGGGCGAGAAGCTGCAGTATGCGCGCTGTGGCGTAGGCGTCCTCCAGATAGGAGAATGTGGCGATGGTCTGCGCCGCCGATACTCCGGCGAGCGAGGCTGTGTTGCCGTAGCTTCCTTTGAGGTTGAGGCGTGTGAGCACTTTGTTGTTCTTCAGAAATCCGTACTCAGAGGGTGTCCATCCGAGTCCTGCGGCCCATGCGGAGTTCCAGCGTTTGTCGGAGGGGAGCACCGACGAGCCGTCGAGCTTGTAGGTGGCAAAGAGGTCGTAGGTGTCGTCGTAGGTGTATCCGGCCACGGCTCCGTAGCCGATCTGGGCCACTTTCTCCTTGAAGCTCGATACGGCGGGTTTGCGGGCGCCGGTGAGCGACTGGTTGATGAGCGATGCCGAGGCGTGGTTGCCTACGCCGTAGCCTGTGATGCCGAGGTTGTCGGTCGATGTCAGATAGTAGTCGTGGTTGAGGCTCAGGGTGAGGTTGTGGACGTTGCTCAGAGTTTTGGCGTAAAGCGCGCGCACGTTGTAGCTGAAGTTGAGCAGCGTATTCTTGTCTTTGTTGAGCCGTCCGAGCGCTTCGGGTCCGAAGCCGCG
>JAIDKJ010000028.1 GCA_029051835.1 Paramuribaculum sp.
GTCAGGGAGTCTATCTCGCATCATCATCCAAGTCTGCCGGATGGGCCGGACGGCGCACACGGCTCGACCGCATGCCTCTCATTGGCAACGGATCAGTCACCGTCACCGATCCCGCCACAGGCGACACGCTCTACACCACCACATTCTCATCGCTCTTCCACGAATGGCTCTCCACACCCGAAGCGCACTCCACGCCCAGAGCCATGTCGAACGTATTTCTCGTGCCGCTCCCCAAAGACTCGGCACACATCACCATCAGCCTGCTCGACTCGCGCCACAGGCCCATGGCATCGATGACCCACCTCTACCGCCCCGACGACGAACTCGTCGGACGCCATGCAGCCACACCGCTCCCCCACCGCTACATCCACCGCGGAGCCGACACTGACAAAGCCATCGACGTGGCCATCCTCGCCGAAGGCTACACCGCCCAGCAGACCGACTCATTCTACACCCACGCCGCACAGGCCGTAGAGGCCATCCTCGCCCACGAACCGTTCCGCTCCATGCCCGAACGCTTTAACTTCGTGGCCGTAGCCTCACCCTCCGACGATCCGGGAGTAAGCGTGCCACGGCTCTCCGACTGGCGCTCCACAGCCTTCTCCTCTCACTTCTCCACATTCTATTCCGACCGCTACCTGACCACATCGTCACTCCCGGCAGTCCACGACGCCCTCCACGGCATACCCTACGAACATATCATCATCCTCGCCAACACCCCCGAATACGGCGGAGGAGGCATCTACAACTCCTACACCCTCACAGCCGCGCGCCATCCGCTCATGCGCCCGGTCGTAGTCCACGAATTCGGCCACAGCTTCGGCGGCCTCGCCGACGAATACTTCTACGAGGAGGATGTCATGTCCGACACCTATCCGCTCGACGTTGAGCCGTGGGAACCCAACATCACCACCCTCGTCGACTTCCCCTCGAAATGGCAGTCGCTGATCCCCGACAGTGTGCCGCAGCCCACACCCGTGGCCGACGCCCACCGCTATCCGATCGGACTGTATGAAGGCGGAGGCTACTCCTTCAAAGGAGTGTATCGTCCGGCCGACCAGTGCCGTATGCGCACCAACGCCCACCCCGTATTCTGCCCCGCCTGCACCGACGCCCTCCGCCGCCTCATCCTCTTCTACACCGAGCCTTGACCGCCGACGGCGGAGTCAGAATCATACATTCCGGCATCGGGCGCTGTCAGAGCGCTTCAGCGACCCCAAAATATTCTTTGACAGCCGCCACCACACGCATCTGCGCTTCCTCGCCGATATGGCTGCATATCGGGAGCGACAGCACGCTTGCAGGCAACGGCCTCGCTCCGATCATATCCATGTCGCGACGGCTTATATCACGGTAAGCTTCCTGCTCGCTCAACAGCGAAGGATAATACACCATCGACTCTATCCCCTTTGCGGCCAGATACGACTTCAGTCCGTCGCGCAAGGCCGGATCGACCCGTAGCGTATACTGATGATATACATGCATCACTCCCTTGGTTCTGACAGGACGTTCCACACCCGGCACCCCCTCCAGAGCCGCGTCGTAACGCCCGGCCGCATCGATCCTCGATCCGATCCATTCCGGAAGATGCCGCAGCTTCACGCGCAACACGGCGGCCTGAATGGTGTCAAGACGCGAATTCATCCCCACGACTCGGTAGGTATACTTCGGACTCTGCCCGTGATTGGCTATCATCCTT
>JAIDKJ010000280.1 GCA_029051835.1 Paramuribaculum sp.
GGCAAAGCCGGCGCTTCCCGCCGGAGTGGTGCCGAGGCGCAATCTGGTGCTTATCATCTGCGAGAGTCTTGAAAGCTGGCCTATCGAGGCTACGATCGACGGCAAGGAGGTGACGCCCTATCTCAACAGCCTGCTGCGCGCCTCCACGGCGTTTTATGCTCCCAATATACTGACGCAGGTGGCAACAGGACGCTCCATCGACTGCCAGCTGCTGATCAATTGCGGTCTGCTGCCGACGAGCGGTCAGGTCTACAGCATGAAATATCCTTCGGTCACCTATCCGTCGCTCAACAAGGCGATGCGTGAACGATATGGCGCAAAAAGCTACATTTTTACCTGCGATAAGCCCATCACGTGGAATCAGCAGGCGATAAGCCGGGCGTTCGGCTACGATTCGCTGATCGACCGCCGAGCCTGGCGTATGGACGAGATGATAGGCAATCCGGCCAAGCTCAGCGACGGATCGTTTCTGCGGCAGTCGGTGGAGCTGCTACGGCAGGGACATATATGGCCGGAGGGCGAATCGCGTATGCTGACATTCGTCACATATTCCGGCCATAACCCTTTCAGACTGCCTGACAAAATGGTCGATCCGCAGTTTGACATGAGGGACAAGGATCTTCCGCGACGGCTTGCCGACTATATTGCAATGGCCCACTATACCGACTCTCAGCTGCATACTCTGATGGATTATCTGCGGTCGCGTAGTGATTTCGACGAAACGCTCGTGGTGATTGTCGGCGATCATGAAGGGCTTGCCGGTGACCGCAACGATTTTGCTGAAGCATGTCCTCTCGTATCGGATGGACAATATACTCCGTTGTTGATACTGAACGCGCCCGGCGGAAGCGGCTCGCGTATGGAGTCGGTGGCGGGGCAGATCGACATATATCCAACTCTGACAGCCATGCTCGGACTATCCGACTACTGCTGGCACGGCATGGGACAGAGTCTGCTCGATACTGACCGTGCGGCTTACGCCATTTCGATGATGACCGGCGAGGAGGTGGGCAATACGGCGGCTATCACCCCGCAGATGCTGCAGATGCTCAGGTCGGCGCGTCGTATTTCGGATGCTGCCATACGGTCTGACTATTTCAAAAACAGAATCTTACCCTGAATGGACACGATAGAGAAAAAATTCTATAAGATAGGTGAGGTGGCCGAACTGACAGGGTTGCCTGTCAGCACACTGCGCTTTTGGGAACGGCAGTTTACCATCATAAAGCCCCGCCGCAACGACCGTGGCACACGCTTCTATACTCCCGACGACGTGGAGCGCATACGCATGATACACTATCTGGTGAAACACCGCGGTCTGAAACTCGATGCCGCCCAGGAGGAGATACGTCGCAATCCCGAAGGTGTGAGCCGCAAGAGCCGTGCAGTGACGCGTCTTCTCGAAGTGCGCGCCACCCTCTGCGACATGATCAAGGCTCTCGACTCACTGCGATAAAACGCAATGGCGCATGTGTAACATACTTTGCTGCGAAGAGTATATAGCCGTATTTATGCTGCGTCGGAGGTGAACCGAAGGTGAGAAAGGAGCGAAAAATTTTCGTATGCGGAGAATACTTGCTAACTTTGCCATATAGAAGCGGCGTCCCGCAGCGGGGCTGCCTCTTCAGTAATTTCCTTTTCGGTCTGCGAGTCAGGGTGGAAAGGGAGTAAACCAATATAATCATCAATGAAGGGTACTGACATATTCAGGCTTACGTGTATTATCGTGCTTTGGGCCGTGCTGTGTGTCGCAGTGGTGATCTCGCAGCAGTTTACCTTGCGTGTGGCTTTTGTGCTTGTGGCATCGGCCATTATTGTGTTTGTGCCTTTATATAAGAAATATGTGCGAGGCAAAAAGCAAGACTCTCACGGTGGCAGCCGACGAAAGCCGTAAGGCTCCCGACAAGGATCGTTATCCGATATTGAGCCGGGTGTCGCGACCTGCCGATGTGCGAAGCATGTCGGGCAGTGAGCTTATAG
>JAIDKJ010000281.1 GCA_029051835.1 Paramuribaculum sp.
GGAGCGCAAAAGTAGTGATTCTTTTTCTTTTGGCAAACGTTTTGCGTCAGAAAAAGTTCACGACAGAGTCGTGCGGAAGACGGATCGAGGCGCAAGCCTCGGTCGGGTTCGCCTTAAGGCTCCAACGGTGCAAGGATCTCAGCCGTTCAAGGCTTCGCGGGCCTGCCGTAGGGCTTCGTCGCGTTCGCGGCAGGTGGCGCAGCTGCCGCAGTGCTGCGGCGTGCCGCGATAGCATGAGTAGGTGTGGTCGTAGTCCACTCCCAGGCGCATTCCGCGCAGTGCTATCTCGTTTTTTGTCAGGCCGGTGTAGGGGGCGGTCAGCGTGATGCCGGCATACGTGCCTGCGCTGATGGCGGCGTTGATTGCGTCGACAAACTGCGGGCGGCAGTCGGGATATACCTCGTGGTCGCCCGAATGGTTGGCCATCATGACGTGGCTCAGTCCGCGGCTTTCGGCGATTCCGGCGGCGATGGAGAGCATGATGCCGTTGCGGAAGGGTACGACGGTCGATGCCATGTTGTCGCCGGCATATTGTCCGTCGGGCACAGCGTCGGGGCCTTCGAGGAGTGAGCTTTTGAAGTAGCGGTGCATGAAGTCGAGCGGTATCTCGATCAGTTCGATGCCTGCCTTGCGGCACTGCCACCGGGCGCATTCGGCCTCGCGTTCGTTCTGGTTGGCTCCGTAGTGGAAGTTGACGGCGAGGGCTATGCGCGATGCGTATTCCCACAGCAGGGTGGTGGAGTCAAGTCCGCCGCTGTATATCAGCAGTGAGTCTTTTTCCATATGGTTGTCGTGACGGTGATGTGTTTACGTGGGGTTATCTGTCGGCCATGGCTGCGAGCATACGCTGCCGGGCGAATTCCTTGTGCTCGTCGTCGGCATGCGATGCGAACGGGTGTATGGCGATGCCTCCGCGTGGGGTGAATATGCCTTTCACTTCGATATAGCGCGGATCCATGAGCCTGACGAGGTCGTTGAGGATGATGTTGACGCAATCTTCGTGGAAGTCGCCGTGGTTGCGGAAGCTGAAGAGATAGAGTTTCAGCGATTTGCTCTCCACCATGCGCTCGCGCGGTATGTAGTTGATGATGATCTGCGCGAAGTCGGGCTGTCCGGTGATCGGACACAGCGATGTGAATTCGGGGCATCGGAGTGTCACGAGGTATTCTCTTCCGGGGTGGCGGTTGGCAAACGATTCGAGCAGTTGCGGTGCGTAGTCGGTGGGATATTCTGTGGCTTTCGACTGTCCGAGCAGCGAAAGGTTGTCGTCGTGACGGTTCTTATCCATATGATGGTGGTGGTTGGAATTGTGGTTACTGTCTTGCCGCGCTGAAGGCGCAGAGGTCGGCGTAGAGCTTGAGTATTCTTGAGCCGTAATGGTTGTTGGCGGCCCATCGGCCGTTGAGGTCGTGCCATGTCGAGGCCACTCCTCGGCTGACGAGAGCAAACCGCGGATCGACCATCCCTTCGCCTTTGGGCAGGCGTTCGGTGCTGGCGTAGGCGTAGAGGTGCTGTATCTGTGCGGTGACTCCCTCGCGGGGATCTTTGAAGGCGTGTCCGCGGATCCCTTTGCGTGTCACCCCCAGACCGCAGTAGTTGTGCTGTTCGGGTCTGACGGCTGTGCCGCCGGTATAGAGAAACCATCCGGTTTCGAGTATCGACTGGCACAAAGCCACATCGCCGCGGATGCCATAGCGCTGTCCGACGTCGTAGAATGCCTGGGCTATCTCGATGGGGAAGTCGGCGTTGCGCTGCATGACAAACAGCCACATCGTTTCGGGGTCGATCAGTGTCGGGCCCATGATCGATGCGTCGTCGGCATTGTCGGATATGGCGAAAGAGGGTGCTTCGGCCGACTCTTCGGCTGGTGTGTCGAAGGAGTCAAACACTATGTTGTCGGGTATGGCTATGGTGTCGGTGTGTATCTTGCGGAGCGGCTTGGCTATGCGGGGTTTCTTCCGGCGTGGCTCGGCGTTGACGCCGGAGCCTGCCAGCATGATGGTTGCGACAAGCAGTGCTGTCAGCCTTGTCCACTTCATGGTGTCACTCCTTTTGGCGGGCCTTGCGCAGTGTGTCGAGCATGTCGCGGCCAAACAACACCCATGCCGAAGCGCCAACGAAGGCAAGGAACACGCATCCGACGATGATCAGCATTTTCGATGGCTTCGACGGAGCGAGCGGCACTGTCGAGGGCTGCACGACGGTGAATACCGGTGTGATCTCCTGCACCTTGGCCTTTGCCACCTGAAGCTGCTGGGAGGTGGTGTTGTAGAGGTTGAATGCGAGTGCCTGTTCGTTCTGGAGGCGTTCCTCCTCGTTGCGTTTCGATCGGAGCACTATGCCCTGATTGTTGTCGACGTAGTTGGTGTAGCGCTGCTGTGCCTCATAATATGCCTGCCGTGCCTCGTCGTTGAGTTTCTGGGCATATTCCATGTCTTTGCGGGCTTTGTTGGTGCGGTAGTCTATCACGTATTCCTTGAGCCGCTCGGCCACAGTGTCGGCAAGCATTGCCGCCACCATGGGATCCTGCATGGTCACGCTGATGCTGATGATCGATGTCTTTGCGGCCGACTCTACATTGACTCTCGACGCCAGAGTGGCGGCAATGCCGCTTTCTTCCGGAGTGAGCCGGAATGCGTCGGGCTTCTGGGGTGTGGCGTCTTCTTCAGAGCCGCTCCTGAAGAGGCCTGCGATGCCGCCTATGGCGCGTGATGGCAGCGAGGTGATGTAGCTCCACCACGGGGCGGAGATCTCTTCGGTGAGATACTGCCTTACGGTGATTGTGTCGGCGCCATCGCGGTCGGTCACCTTCACGTCAAACAGTCCGATGGCAAACGGCACCGAGCTTACTATGTCGGGATACAGCTGTGTGCCGATGGCGTCGGAGCCGCTGCTTGATCCGGCCGATATGCCGGCCATTGCGGCGAGTGCCCCGAGATTGCCGCTCATGCCCTGGCTGTTGGTGGCCTCCGGCGCGAGCTTTATTGTGGTGGTGTATTCTTTGGGGATCGACAGAGCTATCACTATTCCGGCCACGGCGCCATAGATGGCCCACCGGAGCAGCATGCGGCGTCCGTCCCAGAGCTTGCGTGCGAGTTCAAGCAGATCTATCTCCTGCTGGTCGTCGGCGGCAGCCATGTTGTTGTCGGTCATATTGTCGCGTTTGTCGTTGGTCATCACTTCTTGAATATTGAGTAGATGGTGGCAGCCATGGTGCCGAGCGATGCGAACGAGCTTACATAGCTGATCACCTGCGCCCAGTTGGTTCCGCCGGTCTTGGGTTTGGACGGTACGATGATCTGGCATCCCGGCTCGAGCACAGTGCCTCCTTTGGCGCGTGCCACGGTGCCGTTCATGTATACGATGAACACCTTGTTTTTGCGGGCGCGTTCGCCATATCCGCCGGCCTGATTGATGTAGTAGTCGAGTTTCTTGCCCGGCACGTAGCCGACAACGTTGGGGAACATCACGTCGCCCGATATCTTGACCGTGCTGACCTCTTCGGGTATGACGAGTCTGTCGCCATCCTTGAGCACAAGGTCGTAGTAGCTCCCCGGCTGTGAGAGAGCTTTCTCAAGCTCGATGCCCACTGAATAGACATCGCTCAGCGACAGCTGTTCGATGTTGATCGAGTCCTCCGACTGCGTCATGGCGAGCTTGAGCGACTCGTCGCGTGCGGCTTTCTCGTCTTCGGTCATCTTGCGCATGAGGCGCGCGCCCTTGAGATAGGCGCCGTCGGTGACGCCTCCGGCGCGGCGCACGATGTCGCTGATGCGCTCATTCTTGCGCTGCAGGGCATATTGTCCGTCAAACAGCACCTCGCCGTCCACCTCTATGAGTTTCTGGGTCTGGTAGCCGGGAGAGCGGCGCACTTCCACTATGTCGTAGGGTTTGAGTTTGAATTCGGGGTCGCCGCCGAGCACGAGGCCGTCCTTGAGGGCGAAAGTGAATATTTCGGCAGTGTTCTCTGTGGGTCTGAGGCTCATGGGGTCGATGATACGGCGCGACACGTCGACACGTGCGGTCGAGGCGCCCTGAAGCAGGCCTCCGGCCATGACTATGAGGTCTTCGACGGTGGTGCCTTCGGCATAGGGATAATCGCCCGGATTGGTCACCTGTCCGTTGATAGTGAGTTCGCCCTGGTCAACCACCTCGCGCACACTCGCAACTACAAGTATGTCGTTTGGCAGCAGTTTTATATCTGCCGCCCGTCCGGCCAGAATGTCGCCGAGAGCCACTCCCATGGCCTTAAGGGTCTCACCCTCGCCTTCGCGGTAGAGTATGGCGCGTGTGGTGAAGGCGTCATCGGCCAGACCCTGTGCCTGCTTGAGCAGCGAGCGCAGCGTCATCGTTTCCTCGCCGATGGCATACATGCCGGGGCGCATCACTGATCCACGCAGTTCCACTCTGTTGGTGAAGCGGTCCACTACGGTGCCTACTTTCACCACATCGCCGTCGCGGAGCTGATAGGTGTTGAAGTTGGCCTGCTCCACGTTGTAGATCTCGTTCTGCTGGCCGTTCGGACGGCTGACAGTCACCAGCTCGGTGAATGCGTCGCCGGTGAGGCCGCCGGAGTAGCCGAGCAGTTTCTGGAGCGACTCGCCCTCGCGTATCTCATAGAACATCGGGCGTTTCACGCCGCCCTCCACGTTGACGAGGTGCTCGTAGGGGGGCACGATGATCACATCGCCCTCCTGAAGTCTGACGGCCGATGAATTGGCCTGTCCTCCGAAGAGGTAGTCGTAGATGTCCACGTCGAGAAGACGGCGGCCGTTGCGTATCACGTGGATATTGCGGAGCGTACCAATGTCGCTGATGCCTCCGGCGCGGTAGATGGCGTTGAATACCGTAGAGAAGGGCGACAGACGGTAGGAACCCGGTATGTTTACTTCGCCCATCACGTTGACGAGGATCGAACGGATCTGTCCGAGTGTGAGGCTGACGTCGGTTTCATCCTCGGCCACGCCTGCATATTTTGTGGCGAAAGCCTTGCGCAGACGGTCGTTGGCCTCGGCCACGGTCAGTCCGTTGAGATAAACCGGCCCGATCTGCTCTATCATGATGCGTCCTTCGGGCGAAATGATGTCGCGGATTTCGTCCTCGCTGGCTCCCCATATGTCGATGACCACTTCGTCGCCCGGTCCCAGACGGTAGTCGGCGGGCGTAGCCATGTTTTCGTTAGGCTCGAATGTGAGCGCCTTGTTGTTGAAGAGGTCGTGGCCGAAAATCTTGCGCTTTGCCACGGTATCCTGAAGCAGTCCGAGTGAGTCGGGTGTCATGATGTCAAACACGCCGGTCATGGTGGAGATAGTCTTGTCGTCAGGTTCGAGCGCCTTGCGCAGACGGCTTTCGCGCGTACCTTCGAGCTTGCCTATGGCAGTGGAGGATTCGTCCTTGCTTTTCTTTTTCTTCGTGTCGGACTCGGTGCCCTCATATTTTTCACGCAGCCGCTCTATCTGTTCGGGTGTGACGCCTTTTGCGAGCAGTTCCTTGCCGATCTGCTGTTCTGTCTTGCCGATAGCGCTCTGGCGCTTGATGTAGTCGATTACCTGTTGGTCGGTCATTTTGGCCCATGCGGTCAGAGCCGTCAGCATGGCTGCGACAATGAGGCCGAAACTGAAAAATCTCTTTGACGTCATCAGTCGTTGTTATTGTGCGGTTGGTTGTCGGTATCTTTTTCGTTGGTCTGACGGTCGTGATCCATCAGCTTTACGCCGAGGCGCTGTTCGCGGCTGCGAATGCGTCGGGTGAGCCACAGGTTGGCCAGAGTCCACAGCACGATGTCGAACACAAGCAGCAGGTTGACCTCGACATAGCGCGAAAGCAGTATGTTGGCTATGCTGAAAGTGATGGAGGCCACTACTATGAGCACCATGGCCAGACGCTGATTGAGCCCGATGGCCAGCATCTTGTGGTGGATGTGGGTCTTGTCGGGGAGGAACGGGTTGCCGTGGCGGCGCACACGGTGGAGAAACACCCTCATCACGTCAAAGCACGGGATGATCAGCGGCGACACGGCCAGAATCACCGGATTGGTGCGGAACGTGGGGAAACTGTCGGGCGACCACTGCAGAAGAGCCAGTCCTAAAAAGGCGAGAAGCAGCCCTATGGTGAGGCTGCCGGTATCGCCCATGAATATCTTTTTCTTGCGCTCGGCGCTTCCGAATACGTTGTAGTAGAAAAACTGTATCAGCACTCCGAGGCATGCAAACGAGATCATAGCGAAGATCGGCTTGCCGATCATCAGGAACGCTGTGCCGTAGATGATGAACGCCGCGCTCGAAAGCCCCGAAGCGAGGCCGTCTATGCCGTCTATGAGGTTGATGGCATTGACCACATAGACCACGATCAGTATCGTAAGCGGTATGCCGAGCCAGGGCGATATATGACCCAGACCGATCACACCGTGAAGGTCGTTGACATACATTCCGGCTCCGATAAGCATCACCGCGCAGAATATCTGGACTACAAACTTGGCGCGGTAGCGCACTCCGATCAGGTCGTCGGACATGCCGGTGAGATACATGAGCAGCAGCGCGCACAGTCCGAACGATATCGCCTGCGCGTTGATCCGCATCATGTTTTCCATCTCGGTGTTGCCCATGAGTATCGACATGCCGAGCAGAAGCGACACGCTGAAGAGTATCACCGGCGTGAAGGCGATGCCGCCCAGACGGGGCACGGTGCCGCGGTGGATCTTTCGCTCGTCGGGCATGTCGAACAGCTTGCGGCGATATGACACCAGCAGAATCTGCGGAATCAGTATTCCCGCAAAGAGGACGCTCAGCAGCGTCGACAGGAAGCAGCAGATAATCCAGGTGGTCATAGATCGGTCAGAATAAAAGTGTGAGCAGAATGGAGAGTCACTGTCATCTTGCTTTTAAGGTTAGTGTTAAGGCATCCCAGCATGGCGCCGATAGCGGACGCGGTTTGCAAAGTTAATAAATTGACGTGGCTTTGACAAGTGATTCGGTCAGAATTTCTTCATCGTGATCCTTGCCTTGTCGGAGGCTACGACGAGTGTCTGACTGCTCAGATGCTCTACGGCGAAGTCGGTGGGCGACGCATGGATGCCCCATGGAGCGAGCTGTTCGGTGCCGTAGGGAAATTCGAGCGTGAGGCGCCCGGCGTCCTTGTCATAAGTCATGTTGGCGGTGGCGATCACCCCGGGGTTGGTGAGGTTGGCCGTGTGGAGGTAGAGGCAGTAGAAGTGGTTGTAAGGCTCGCTGACGGTGCCGTCGTCGAGGTGCTCTACGGTTATGACGCGCCATTGTCCGTCGAGATCGCCGTTAATGCCCCCCTTGCGGCAGGCGGTTGCAGCGATCGATAGCAGCATCGCGGTCAGTATCGCCGCGGCGTAGGTGATGTGTGGTCTGTTCATAGCCATCCGGTCTTTTTGATTGATAGCATGGCGCCACGGCTCGGTCCGAGCAGGGATCCTCCGTCGGTGGCAAATGATATGGTTCCCGACCATCCTTTGAGCTTTGGCGGACGGATGGTGGCTTCGAAGAGTGTGTTGACGTTGCTTAGCACTCGCGGCGTGGGGGCGTCGTATGTGCCCCAGCTGCGGGAGTAGCTAAGCAGCATGCGCCATGTGAGCCACGGCGTCGGCTGACCCTCCACTCCGAGATGATGGCCTTTGATGCGGTTGTGCCTGAACATGAGCGTGCCTTCGTGGTTGTAGACGGGCGATATGAGCAGTGGATTGCCTATGCCCATGCCCCAGTGCTGCCATCCGGCATAAATGCCGTGGTTGTAGTACTGGTCGCGTCCGCTCACCTGTTCGGGTATCTCAGGTGTGTGGTCCCAGTAGACCGGTCCGGCCTGATCTTTGGTGTAGAGGTATTCGTAGACAAGGGCGCTGACTATCGGGTTTTTCGGGAGGTTGATCTCCAGTCCGAGCAGCATGTCGCGCCACGTGTAGTCGAAAAACATCATCGAATGGTCCTCGAAGAAGTGCTCATAGTAGAGCGCGGCCGACCAGTCCGACCCGGCAGGCTCCCATTTGAGTCGGAAGTCCCATTCGCCGGTGTGGTTGCCGTAGATATTGAGCTGTTCCGACGACGGGGTGTCGCCACCTCCGGCCGATGGCCAGAACACCTTGATCCAGTCCTTGAATCCGTTGGGCATGTCGATGACGTTGCCGTTGCTGATCGACTGGCCGCCAAACTGGGCGCCCATCTGCAGTCCGGCCTCGAAGGTGAGCGGGAAGCGCTCTGTATCGCCCAACATGAGAGTTCCCCCCTTGGAGTGGAACAACACGTGCTTGGTGTGTCGCGCTCCGTTTTTGGCGGCGTGGCGCTGCCAGTTGTCGTCGGTAAACGCTCCGTAGGCCAGATAGCCTTTCACTCCGAGCCATCCGTTGGTGAACGGCACTTTGATATAGTCGGGGATCGACAGGCGGGCCTGCGGTATGGGGCGGGAATTGTTGGAGAAGAGCAGGTCGCCGCTCGACAGGCGCAGGTTGTTGAATCCGCCGGTCCACTCCTTCGAGCCTACCGACAGCTCCGCGTTGCGGTAGCGAAGGTCGGCGTAGAGCTGCTGCACGACAAACGACGAGGTGAAATTCCAGGGCACAGCCAGATCCACTCCGGCTCCCCACGTCAGCCGACGGCCCTCTTTGCGGGCGTCCTTGAACAGCGCTGCGCGCACGTAGCCGTTGTTTTTTTCGATCGACGATAGGCCGAAGCGGTTGTTGACGAGCCAGAAGGGGGTGTTGGCTCCCGAGCTGACCGTGGCGTTGACCTCGGCCGAATATCTGAATGTGCTGTCGGGCAGCTCTATGGCCTGGGTGCAAAGAACTGACGCAGCCGTAGTAAGAAGCGCAGTGAATAGTCGTATATGCCTCATTAAGGAGAAATGATTTGGTTTTGAGGGTGCAAAGTTACTATATTTCTCTCCAATATCAAAGCGGCGCATTGATTGTGGCATATCATTTCACTTGATGATGGCATAGTTATGGAAAAATTTGCTAATTTTGTAGAAAATCCATGTAATAAGAAACTTATTTTTCCAACAGATAAAATTTATCATGAAGAAAACCATCATCGCTGCGCTCGCGCTCGTATGCGCGTTTGTGTCGGCGTCGGCCGCCCCGGGCGGCACGAATCCAAAGCCTTTCGTTGTGCCGGAGCTGCGTCAGTGGCAAGGCTCGAAAGGAGTGTTGAACATCACGCCGTCATCGCGCATCGTGGTGACCGATCCTGCGCTGCAGGCTGTGGCCGACTCGCTTGCCGCCGACTGGCAGCGGATGTTTGGCGCTACGCTCGAAGTAGTGTCGGGCAAGGCTGCGGCTTCCGACGTGGAGCTGAAGATCAAGGCTGACCGACGTCTTGGCAACGAAGGTTATACAATGACTGCCGACAGCCGGCTGACGATCTCGTCGCCGACTCCCACAGGTGTCTACTGGGGCACGCGAACACTCCTGCAGATAGCCCAGCAGACTCCCGGACAGGCTGTGCCCAAAGGCAAGATCACCGACTGGCCCGACTATCCGGTGCGCGGACTGTCGCTCGACGTAGGCCGTAAGTTTTTCCCGATCGACTATGTCGACGATCTGGTCAAGGTGCTGTCGTACTACAAGCTCAATTCGCTCCGTCTGCACCTCAACGACAACGGTTTTCTCTACTACTTTTCCAATGACTGGGACAAGACCTACGCCGCGTTCCGAATGGAAAGCGACACATTCCCCGGCCTGACCT
>JAIDKJ010000282.1 GCA_029051835.1 Paramuribaculum sp.
GGGAGAATGCAAAGAGTTCCATCTCCTTTCCGCGCTTGCGGTGGGCGCGCTTCTTAGCCTCTTCGAGCATCACGAGATACTCCTCGAGCATCTTCTGCTTGGGGAAGGTGATGCCATACACGCGGATGAGCTGCTCGCGCTTCTCGTCGCCGCGCCAGTATGCACCGGCGAGCGATGTGATCTTCACGGCTTTGATGGGAGCCGTATTGGCGATATGCGGACCACGGCACAGGTCGGTAAAACCGCCCTGAGTGTATGTGGTGATATGTCCGTCCTCAAGCTCGCTGATAAGCTCGCACTTGTAGGATTCGCCACGGTCGCCGAAAAGTTTCAGAGCGTCGGCCTTGCTTATGTCGGCTCTCACTATGGCATTCTTTTCCCTCGCAAGCTCGAGCATTTTCTTCTCTATCTTGGGGAACTCGGAAGCTGTGATCTCGTTGCCGTTGGGATCGATGTCGTAATAGAATCCATTGTCGACAGCCGGTCCTATACCGAATTTCACACCCGGATACAATGCCTGAAGGGCTTCTGCCAGAAGGTGTGCCGAACTGTGCCAGAAGGCATGCTTGCCTTCGGGGTCATCCCACTTGAAGAGCTTTATCGTGGCGTCTTCATCAATGGGGCGTGTGATGTCCCATTCCTGACCGTTGACTGACGCGGCCAGAATGTCTTGTGCAAGCCTGGAGCTTATACTTTCGGCAATGGCGAGAGGCGTCACGCCGGCTTCAAACTGCTTTACCGAATTATCGGGAAAAGTTATGTTTATCATATTGTTTTGATGTACACGATTTGCTATAGCGTGTTAACGGCTGCAAAATTAATGAATATCCTCGTAATATTCAAATCATTTCACACTGATGCGACATCCTGCATTCTCAGTCGCCCATGGTGCGGAGCAGTTCGTCGTTGTCGGGCGTACGTTCCATGCGGTCCTTGACAAACTCCATCGCCTCGATCGAATTGCGGTCCGACAGGAACCGGCGCAGTATCCACATGCGGTTGAGCGTTTCAGTGCGGAGCAGCAGATCGTCGCGGCGTGTGCTCGACGCCATGATGTCCACGGCCGGGAAGATACGCTTGTTCGACAGCTTGCGGTCGAGCTGAAGCTCCATGTTGCCGGTGCCCTTGAACTCTTCGAAGATCACCTCGTCCATCTTGGAGCTTGTTTCGGTCAGAGCTGTGGCTATGATGGTCAGCGATCCGCCGTTCTCTATATTGCGGGCTGCTCCGAAGAAGCGTTTGGGCTTCTGCAGCGCATTGGCGTCGACGCCGCCGCTCAGTATTTTGCCCGACGCCGGCGATACCGTGTTGTAGGCGCGTGCCAGACGTGTGATCGAATCGAGCAGTATCACCACATCGTGGCCACACTCCACCATTCTCTTGGCTTTCTCCAGCACGAGGCTTGCTATCTTCACATGCTTGTCGGCCGGCTCGTCGAAAGTCGATGCTATCACTTCGGCATTGACACTGCGGCTCATGTCGGTCACCTCCTCTGGGCGCTCGTCGATCAGCAGTATCATTATATACGTTTCGGGATGATTCTCGGCTATGGCGTTGGCGATATCCTTCAGAAGTATTGTCTTACCGGTCTTGGGAGGAGCCACGATCAGTCCGCGCTGTCCCTTGCCGATCGGCGAGAACATATCCACTACGCGGGTCGAAAGATTGTTGGCGCGACCACCTGTCAGATTGAATTTTTCCTCCGGGAAAAGCGGCGTAAGGGTTTCGAACGGCACACGGTCGCGGATAAATTCGGGCGAACGGCCATTGACACTCTTCACCTTATCCATCGGGAAATACTTGTCGTTTTCACGCGGAGCGCGCACCGTAGCTTCCACCACGTCGCCGGTCTTCAGTCCGTGAGCCTTGATCTGCTGCGGAGTGAGATACACATCGTCGGGCGACGGCAGATAATTGTAATCGCTCGACCGCAGGAAGCCATATCCTTCAGGCACCACCTCAAGCAATCCGGTGGTTTCGATCAGCCCGTCGAAGCTATATGTCGGCTCCTGACGCTGCTGCTGATTCTGATTGCGGTTTTTCTGCTTGTTCTTTTTGCCCTGCTGCTGTTGCTGCTGCTTATCCTGCTGCCACGGCTCGTTGAGCTGTATGGGAGCTGTAGCGGCCGCCACTGCAGCCTGCGCCGCAGCTTCCTCTTTCTCACGCTGCGAGCGAGGCACGAAACGGCGACCCTCCGACCGGGGGAAGAAGGCGCCGAATCCGTCGCCCTGACTGTTGCGTACATCCTGACGCTGACCGTCGTTGTTGCGACGCTGAGGTTGTCCTCCCTCTTCGGCCTGATGCTCCTGCGGCAATGACTGCTGCTGTACCATATGCTCTGCCGCAGTGGCCTCTGCAGGTTCCTGCACTCGAGCGGGTTCATTGGCAGGCGCTTCCGTTGCGGATTCAGCCGCAGTCGGCTCAGTCGATACACTGTCATTCTGATTTGACTCCCCTTCGGTTTTCTGACGGCTTCCCTTCGGACGTCCTCTGCGCTTTTTTTCAGGCGCCTGGCCATCTGCCTGCGGCTCTGAAGTTTTTGCGGCGTCGTCAGCCTGCGACTGTACGTCGGCCGCTGGAGCGTCCGTGCCGACTGCGTCATTGCGTTTCTGCTGCTGTTGCTGCGGCTTGCGGCCTCTTTTCTTGGAGCCCTGACCATCCTGCTGGTCATCGGCCGGAGATTGATTGTCGCCATTGGCGGCTATAGCATCGTCGTTCTTTTTCCGACGGGGCTGACGTCGCTTATCGTTTGACATATTGGCGGCCGCCATGGCTGCGAAGTCTATGGCCTGCTGATCAAGAATCGCGTCGATCACCTCCTTCTTAGGTAGCGACGACACCTTCTTCAGCCCCATGCCTTCGGCTATGGTGTAAAGTTCAGAATCTGCCTTTTCTGATAACTCATCAAGATTGTACATAAATCTATTATATTCTGAAATGTAAGGGGAATTGTATTGCTTGTGAATGAATTGCGAAACTTACCGGTGGATTTCAAACGCACTGCACACACAGACACGTCTCAGCATGATCACACTGACAATCCGGCGGAAGATCTACAAATGAGGAATAAATGAGGAGGGAGAGATGTGGATGATATTGCGGCGAATATTATGTTGAAAGGATTTTTCGCTCGTTTTCAAGCGCAAAATTAATCATTTCTCAATTAAAAACAACTTGTTTGCACAAAATGTTCATAAAAAAACATACACCTGACCGTATAAATCTCAATCTAAGCCACTGCTTTATCACTCCTGCCCTGCTTCTGTCTGTCTGAAATCATCGGAATCAATCGTGTATGTAGTTTCCGATAAAATAAGAAAGCTTCGCGAATCAGATTCCGAAGCTTTGACTTGATGGTAGCGGGATCGAGAATTGAACTCGAGACCTCCGGGTTATGAATCCGACGCTCTAACCAACTGAGCTATCCCGCCGTTTTGGCTTTGCGACTGCAAAATTACACTCAAAATTTCATTCCGCCAAATTTTTCCATCACTTTTTTGACATTAAATTTCATTCGCATTAATTTTCAGCCGTTTGCATCGCGCCCACTTTTATCAACTTCCTTGAATGCCGGCACTCTTTCATCAAATTCATGCGATACGGTTACGGCTGAACTATGCATGGATCTGCCCTTTTATACAATTTTTAAGATAGCGTAAGCCATACATTGAATAATTTTCCTGACTTGCCTGTTGCATTATATTGCAACAAATTGCTTACCTTTGCTTCCAATAGACAACACCATTTACTGACTAATACCTATTCGACAAATGTACAGCTTCGATAAAAGAGTAGTCATCACTCTCGATGCAGGCGGCACCAACTTCGTTTTCGGCGCCATGCAGGCCAATAAATTCATCGTCGAGCCGGTGAGCATGCCCTCCAACGCTCACGATCTCGACCTCTGCCTCTCCACCATGGTCAAAGGTTTCCGCGATGTCATAGCTAAGCTCGACCGCAAACCCGTAGCCATAAGTTTCGCATTCCCCGGACCGGCCGACTACCCCAACGGCATTATCGGCGGATATCTCCCCAACTTCCCGTCGTTCCGCAACGGTGTGGCGCTCGGACCATTCCTTGAGGACATGTTCGGCATACCGGTGTTTATCAACAACGACGGCGACCTCTACGCATTCGGCGAGGCGCTCGGAGGAGCGCTGCCGGAGATCAACCGCCGGCTGGAAGAGGCCGGAAGCGCCAAACGCTACCGCAACCTCATAGGCTACACCTTCGGCACAGGCCTTGGCATAGGCATTGTGGTCGACAATAAGCTCAACCGCGGCGACAATTCATGCGTCGAAACATTCTGTCTGCGCAACAAGAAATATCCCGAAGCATTCGTCGAAGAGGGAGCATCGATCCGCGCAGTCAAGAGAGTCTACATGGAGCGCTCAGGCATAGTGGATCCTGACCTCACACCCAAGGACATCTGTGATATAGCCGACGGACTGCGCCCAGGCGATGCCAAAGCCGCACGCGGAGCCTTCGAGGAGCTCGGAGAAGTGGCCGGCGACGCTATGGCCACCGCCGTGACACTCATCGACGGCCTCGTAGTGATCGGTGGAGGCCTGACGGGAGCACACCGCTTCTTCATGCCTTCGCTGCTCAAGGAGATGCGTGGCAAGATCCACTCGCTCAAAGGAGAAGAACTCGACAGAGTGCAGATGAAAGTGTTTGATCTCGACGATCCCGAAGAATTCAGGCAATTTGCCTGCGGAGAGTCGAGGCCGCTGAATGTCTACGGCACCGACCGCACCATCACCTACGATCCGATGAAACGTATCGGAGTCATGATATCCAAGATCGGAGCAAGCAACGCCATCTCTATCGGAGCCTATGCCTTCGCGCTGTCGCAGATCGACAGTCAGAACCCCATGCCTGAAGTAAAAGTTTCGGAATGAACAAAAAAGACCTGAAAATAGTATTTCTCGGCACTCCCGAGTTTGCAGTTGAAAGCCTCCGTCGACTTGTCGACGGGGGCTACAACATTGTTGGAGTCGTAACTATGCCCGACAAACCGGCCGGCAGAGGCCACCGTATGTTCCAGTCGCCGGTAAAACTGTTCGCAATCGAACACGGACTCAAAGTCATGCAGCCGGTGAAACTCAGCGACGAGTCATTTGTCGAAGAGTTGCGCGCGCTCGAAGCCGACCTGTTCGTAGTCATAGCGTTCAGGATGCTGCCGAGAGTCGTATGGCAGATGCCGCCGTTGGGCACATTCAATCTTCACGCATCGCTGTTGCCGCGCTATCGCGGAGCCGCGCCGATCAACTGGGCCGTCATCAACGGCGACGACAAGACCGGAGTCACCACTTTCTTCCTCAAACATGAGATAGACACCGGCGACATCATCGATCGCGAAGAGATAGCCATTTCACCCGATGAAAACGTAGGATCGGTCCACGACCGACTGATGGAACTCGGCGCCCGCCTGACTATCAAGACAGTCGACGCGATCATCGACGGCACCGTCAAACCCATGCCACAGAGCGCGATGAGCGCCGAAGAACCTACCGCCGCCCCTAAGATTTTCAAGGACACTTGTCATATCGACTGGAACAAGCCAGCACGCATGGTCCACAATCTCGTGCGCGGACTTTCGCCATACCCTGCCGCATGGACCGATATGGGC
>JAIDKJ010000283.1 GCA_029051835.1 Paramuribaculum sp.
CAGCCCTTTTTCGCTCACCTTCGGTGTGAGGTGCACGTAGTCGCCTGAGTCGATCATCGAGCGGTCGGCGCCGCGCAGCCAGTCGCCCGAATTGAGTATCTTGAAAAGCAGCTTGTCGCCCTCCTCGCCATATTTGCCCATGAGTGTCGACAGGTTCTCCATGGCCGGAGTTTCGATCTGGCTGAAGCCGTAGAGTCTGAACACACTGCGGATCGTGTCGAATATATAGTTGCGGCGCGCCATCTCTTCGTGTCCGAAGTCGCGGGTGCCTTTTGGTATGGATGGTTTCTGTGCCATTGCGTTTGCTTATTTTTTGATCGCCTCGAGTGCGGCGGTGATGGTGGCTATCTTTGCTTCGGCGTCGGCCAGCTTCTTGCGCTCTCCCTCGACCACTGCGGCCGGGGCGTTGTTGACGAAGCGTTCGTTGCCGAGCTTCTTCTCTACGCTGACCTTGAAGCCCTGATAGTATTTCAGGTCTTTTTCAAGTTTGGCCGTCTCGGCTTCGATGTCGATGGAGTCGAGCAGCGGCACATTGATTTCCGTAAGGCCTACCATGAATGTGGCTGCCGCCGGGTCTTTGGTGGCGTTGTGGTTGATAGCCGATGCATTGGCGAGCTTCATCACGGGAGCGTCGATAGCCTTGTCCCACGATCCGATGATGTTGACGGTCAGCTGCTCCTTGTTGGGTATGTTTTTCTCGGCGCGGACATTGCGCAGGCCGTTGACTGCAGCTTTGACGGTTTCCATCAGCTGGGCTTCGAGCGGATGACGGTCGGCGGGCAGCTCTATCTGGGCATACATGATCGATTCGCCGTCGCGACGCTCTGTAAGGTGCTGCCACAGCTCTTCGGTGATGAAGGGCATGAAGGGGTGGAGCAGACGGAGCAGAGAGTCGAATATGCCGAGAGTTTCATTGTATGTGGTGCTGTCCGACGGTGAGCCGTAGGCCGGTTTCACCATTTCGAGATACCACGACGAGAAGTCGTCCCAGAACAGACGGTAGGCTTCGCGCAGAGCTTCCGAGATGCGGAACTTGCTGAAGAGGTCTGCTATCTCTTCGGTTGATTGCGCCAGACGCTCTTTCATCCACGAAATGGCGAAGCGGGCCGCTTCGGGCTGTGTGGCGTCGGAGCTTACCTCCCATCCTTTGACAAGACGGAAAGCGTTCCACATCTTGTTGCAGAAGTTGCGTCCGGTTTCGCAGAGCTTGGTGTCGAAGAGTATATCGTTTCCGGCAGGAGCGCAGAGCATGATGCCCACGCGCACACCGTCGGCGCCGTAGTCGGATATCAGTTTGAGGGCGTCGGGGGAGTTGCCGAGCTGTTTCGACATCTTGCGGCCTATCTCGTCGCGGACTATGCCTGTGAAGTAAACGTTGCGGAACGGTTCCTTGCCTGCGAAGCCATAGCCGGCCATGATCATGCGGGCCACCCAGAAGAATATGATGTCAGGACCCGTCACCAGATCAGTGGTCGGGTAGTAGTAGCGCATCTCTTCATTGTCGGGATCGAGGATGCCGTTGAAGAGGCTGATAGGCCAGAGCCACGATGAGAACCATGTGTCGAGGCCGTCCTCCTCCTGACGCAGATCGGCGGCAGTCAGCGACGGATCTTTCTCGCATGCGAGCTTGAGGGCTTCGTCGGCATCCATGGCCACGACAAACGAGCCGTCGGGCAGATACCATGCCGGTATGCGGTGACCCCACCAAAGCTGTCGCGAGATACACCAGTCGTGGATCTCGGCCATCCAGTGGTCGAAGGTGTTTTTGAATTTTTCGGGGATGAAGCGTATCGTATCGCTGTCCACAGCCCCTACGGCCGGACGAGCCAGTTCGTCCATGCGCAGAAACCACTGGTTGCTCAGGCGCGGTTCGGCGACGGTGTCGGCGTTGCGCTCCGAATATCCGACCTTGTTCTCGTAGTTTTCCACCTTTTCTATCAGGCCGGCTTCGGCAAGATCCTTTGCAATCTGCTCGCGCACGGCAAAACGGTCCATGCCTACCTACATGCCGGCAGCCTCGCGGCTGGGGGCGTCGTCATTGAATATGTCGATGGTCTCGAGATTGTGTTTCTGTCCGAGCATGTAGTCGTTGACATCATGCGCCGGAGTGACTTTCAGGCAGCCTGTGCCGAATTCCATGTCGACATATTCGTCCTCTATCACCGGTATCTCGCGGCCTACGAGCGGCACGATCACCCGCTTGCCCTTGAGATGGGCGTTCTTGGGATCGTTGGGGTTGATACACATGGCTGTGTCGCCCATGATGGTTTCCGGACGAGTGGTGGCCACTACGGCATACCGGTCCTCGCCGGCTATGTAGTAGCGCAGATAATAGAGCTTGCTGTGCTCCTCCTTATAGATCACCTCTATGTCGCTGAGCGCGGTCTTGGCTTTGGGATCCCAGTTGACCATCCGCTTGCCACGGTAGATGAGGCCGCGGCGGTAGAGGTCGACGAATACCTTTGTGACGCTTTTCGACCGCACTTCGTCCATAGTGAAGGCAGTGCGGCTCCAGTCGCACGAAGCGCCGAGTTTGCGCAGCTGCTGCAGTATGATGCCGCCATACTGGTGGGTCCAGTCCCATGCGTGTTTCAGGAATTCCTCACGTGTGAGATCGCTTTTCTGGATGCCCTTTTCGGCAAGCTTGGCCACAACCTTGGCCTCGGTGGCTATCGATGCGTGGTCGGTGCCCGGCACCCACAGGGCGTTCTTGCCTGTCATACGGGCGCGGCGCACGAGTATGTCCTGTATCGTGTTGTTGAGCATGTGGCCCATGTGGAGCACGCCTGTGACGTTGGGCGGCGGAATAACGATCGTATAGGGTTCGCGCGCGTCGGGAGTGCTCTTGAAGAGATCGTGACGCATCCAGTAGTCATACCATTTGTCTTCAACCTCCGAGGGGTTGTATTTGGTGGCAAGCTCGTTCATTGTTGTGCGTATGGTTGTTTTTCTATTTGCTTGGTTGTTTACGTCTGAAGGTGCAAAATTACGCATTATTCCCCCGCCGAGCAAATCTTTTCATTTGCAAATAGAAGTGTAGAGTCAACAAGCAAGTG
>JAIDKJ010000284.1 GCA_029051835.1 Paramuribaculum sp.
CCATACTCGTGCAGCATACTGTATTGTATGACTTCAAACTGAACCTGTCCGACTGTGCCTATAATCTTGCGCCCGTTGAACTGATTGGTGAACAACTGAGCCACACCCTCGTCCATCAGCTGCTGTATGCCTTTATCGAGCTGTTTGGACTTCATAGGATCGGTGTTTTCGATATATTTGAACATTTCAGGAGAGAAGCTCGGCAATCCTTTGAAGTGCAGTTCCTCCGACGTGGTAAGGGTATCGCCAATCTTGAAGTTGCCGGTGTCGGGAATGCCTACTATGTCGCCGGGAAAAGCTTCGTCGACAATGCTCTTTTTCTGAGCCATGAATGCCGTCGGAGCCGCGAATTTGAGCGTCTTGCCCGAACGCACGTGGCGATATGGAGCATTGCGCTCGAACTTGCCGGAGCAGATCTTCACGAAAGCGATACATGAGCGGTGGTTAGGATCCATGTTGGCGTGGATCTTGAACACGAATCCCGAAAAAGCCTCCTCTTCGGGGCTGACCTTGCGCTCCACAGCCTCGATGGGACGCGGCGACGGAGCGATCTTCACGAAGCAGTCGAGAAGCTCCTTGACGCCAAAAGTATTGAGCGCGGATCCAAAAAACACCGGCGCAACCTTTCCTGACAGATATTCAGCAGGGTCAAAAGCAGGGTATACACCTTCGATCAGCTCCAAATCCTCACGAAGCTTTGCGGCATCAGTTTCGCCTACAGCCTCGTCGATGCGCGGATCGTCAACATTCTCGATTTCGACACGCTCTGTCACCTTCTGTTTGTCGGGCGTAAAGAGATCGAGCGAATTCTCGTGAATATTGTACACTCCTTTGAATTTGGCTCCTATATTGATAGGCCAGCTCAATGGCCGCACAGCGATATGCAGTTCCTGCTCAAGCTCATCAAGTATATCAAACGGATCGCGTCCCTCACGGTCGAGCTTATTGACGAATATTATCACCGGAGTATTTCTCATGCGGCACACCTCCATAAGCTTACGCGTCTGCTGCTCCACGCCTTTGGCCACGTCGACTACAATGATCACACTGTCGACTGCCGTCAGAGTGCGATATGTGTCTTCGGCAAAATCCTGGTGACCGGGAGTGTCGAGAATATTGATCTTGTATCCGTCGTATTCAAATCCCATTACCGATGTGGCCACCGAAATGCCACGCTGCTTTTCGATTTCCATCCAGTCGCTGGTGGCGGTTTTCTTGATCTTGTTGGATTTTACCGCTCCGGCAATGTGTATGGCGCCTCCGAAGAGGAGCAGCTTCTCGGTGAGTGTTGTCTTACCGGCGTCGGGGTGCGATATGATCGCAAATGTGCGTCGGCGACTTATTTCGTCGGTCAGTTGTGACATTGGTTTGTGGTTTTTGCTTTTTGGAGTGCAAAGTTACGCAGTTTTTCGTGATTTTGCAGTAATTTTGCAGAATAAACATACCGCTATGCAACTGACCAACCAGATGAGGAAGGACGTGGCCGCTCTCGACGAGGCACGCGTCAGGCGTCAGGCCCGTCTATTCAAAGCCGAGGGCCAGAAATGTGTGACCGATACTTTCGGACATTTCACACTCCATAGCCTGTATGCCACTGCCGCCTGGACCGAAGAGAACACCGGCATGGCTGCCAGAGCTGGCGACAGACTGGCTGTAGTGACACGGCGCGATCTGGAGCGGATGAGTCATCTGTCGACCCCTCCGCATGTAATCGCCGTCTATGACATGCCCGACGAACAGATTCCTTCAGCTATCGGCACGGACAATCTCGCGCTGGTGCTGGACGGCATACAGGATCCGGGCAACATGGGTACGATAATGCGCGTGGCCGATTGGTTTGGATTCGACACGGTGGTATGTTC
>JAIDKJ010000285.1 GCA_029051835.1 Paramuribaculum sp.
TCATAGCAGTCAGATGATTGTTGACTCCAGCCAGACGCCCTCCGAGCAACGGCTCCATAATCACAGCCGGAATACCGCGCTTGCGCAACTCTCCATAGAGATACTCGGCGTCGGTATTGCGTTCGTTCACCTCCTTGGCATGATTCCAGTCGATATAGTTCATCTGTATCTGCACAAAATCCCAGCGATAACGGTCGTGATTGGCGAGCAGATAATCGAACACCTCCACGTCGCCGTGATAAGAGAATCCGAGATTGCGTATTCGTCCGGCCTCTCTCTCGGCCATCAGGAAATCGAGCATGCCGTTGTCAAGATAGCGTCCCCGGAGATTATCCATGCCGCCCTGTCCTACTGCATGGAGAAGCATATAGTCGATATAGTCGGTGCGCAGCTCGCGAAGGGAATTGCGATACATTTCTATCGATTTTTCGCGCGGCCATGTCGACGGGTTGAAGTTTGAAAGCTTGGTGGCTATAAAATATGAATCACGCGGATGCCGGCTCAATGCTATACCCATTGCCCGTTCGCTGAAACCCTTGCAATAAGCGGGCGATGTATCGAAATAATTGACGCCGCCCTTCAGAGCCTCGTCGACCGACCGGTTGACCTCCTCCTGATCAATGACATCCTGTCCGGCATCATCCTTCACAGTCGGCAGACGCATGCATCCGTAGCCGAGTATCGACACACGGTCGCCTGTCGACGGATTGACACGGTAAGTCATCTCTCCCGGCTCAGCCTTGTCACCGCCCACAGCCTCAATACGTCCACGGCCATTGCATCCTGCAATAGAGAGCGCCGCTCCGGCACCCATGAATTTGAGAAATCCGCGGCGTGATATATTTTTATCGTGATTCATTGCTTATCAGTTTATTCGATGAATTTCATAACCCGACACCACTATGGCGCTCACAGGAGATACCGGGCAAAGATTCTCACAGGCTCCACAGCCGATGCAGCGCGACTCATTGACCACGGGCATCATGCGCGATCCATCAGCATCCGACGGATCGACCGCCGTCATAGTGATAGCTCCGACCGGACACTTCCGTGAGCATTTGCCGCAATTGACACCTTCGGAAGCCGACAGACACCTGTCGTAGTCGACATGGGCATATCCGATATGTATCGCCGATTTTTCAGCCTCATCGATCTTCAATATCGCCCCTGTTGGACACACTTCGCTGCAACGTGTGCATTCAGGGCGGCAATACCCGTGTTCATATCCCACTTCGGGCTGAAGAAGTGAAGCGACATCCATAGAGGGCCGCAGCACACCGTTGGGGCAATTGGATATACACAACTGGCAGGCCGTACACCGGCGTTCGAGATTGGCTACGCTGACCGCTCCGGGCGGAACGATGCGACCTTTGCGGACTGGCGTAGTCTTTGGCACTATCGGCGCCAGTCCACCGTCGTGAAGCTTGCCTCCGGCGGCATTCACCGCCGCAGTGCCGGCGATGACCGCTCCTGTAGCGAGAAACGTACGCCTCGTTTTGTCGACCGACGGCTCCGTCCCTTCGGCCACTCCCCTCTTGCTCTTAGAATTGCGGAAAGTATAGCTGATCGCCCCCTGTCGGCAATTGTCGATGCAATCCATACACGCCACACACCGCGAATAATCCACGCTATGCGAGGAAGCGTCTATGCAGGAAGCCTTGCAATTGCGCTCGCAACTACGACACCCGTTGCACTTCGACGTATCGATCACAGGCCTGAGCAAAGATATTTTCGAGATGTATCCGAGGATCGTGCCCACGGGGCAGATGGTGTTGCAATAACGCCGGCCGCCAAACCATGACATCAATCCGACCACTGTCAGTGTCAGCAAAGCTATCGCCAGCACCGGCCACACCACAGGCGGAGTATCCACTCTGTAGAAAGCATACGAACCGTAACCTTCGGCCTCAGCGGCGAGCACATTATTGACTCCGTCATAGAGCGGAGCTATCAGCGCCGACGCGATACGTCCATATCCGCTATACGGATCACGCCGGCCGGCCAGATAAGTAAAACCGAAGGCTATCAGCACGACAAACAACGCCAACACGCCTAAACGCACCGCTGTAAGCGGCTTCCTATATCCGAAACGGTTGCGCCGCGCCCCTCTCGCCGCGGTATGAGAACGCACCCAGTTGATACAGTCCTGCATTATTCCAAGCGGACATATCACCGAGCAATAGACGCGGCCCATCACCACCGTGATCAGAACCAAAACGGCAAGCGCCACAATATTCAGCGCAAGCATGGCCGGTACAAACTGTATCTTGGCGAGCCAACCCCACCAACGCGCCGCTGTTCCGGTAAAATCAGTAAACAGAGCCGTGATACATATCAAGGCCGCTATAGCCACGAAAATACGTATTTTTCTAAGCATAGGATGAACTACTTTTATGTCTGCAAAAATAGCTTCTTTTCAATATCCGTACAACAAAGCCCAATGTTAATAAACACTAATATCCGGAATCAATCACCCACCGACATCACAATCGAATGGGAAAATATGCGTACCTTGGTAGTGGATTTTCATTTATTGCCTGAAGGATGATAGATTTCGAACGCATACTGTTCAACATAGACATACCGGCAACCACAAATGCGGCAGCCGGCAATCTGCTTGTAGCCGAGCCGTTTCTGAAAGAGAACTGCTTTGCCCACTCCGTAATCTATCTCGTAGATCACGAATCCGACAGCAGTTCGATGGGCGTAGTGCTCAACCACATCACCAGCCACAGACTGTCGGATCTGATCGACGGTATCGACAGCGGGCGTGACGTGCCGGTATTCTGTGGCGGTCCGGTCGGTTCAGATCGTCTGTTTTTCATGCACACGCTCGGCGATATAATACCTCAGGCACAGGAAATCAGTCCGGGGATTTATATCGGAGGCGACTTCGAATGCATGAAGCAATATGTCAACGCCGGCTATCCGATCGAAGGCAGGATCAGGTTTTTTATCGGATATAGCGGATGGGGAGCACACCAGCTCGAAGAGGAGATCCACAGCAATGTATGGGCCGTCGGCCGCGTCAGATCGACCGAGCGTCTGCTGAAAGGCC
>JAIDKJ010000286.1 GCA_029051835.1 Paramuribaculum sp.
GACTTGGGCATGGCTTAGGTACGGACGGTCCATGATGATGGTGCGGCAAACATTTGTCCGTCGGACGACGTTAATATCTCAATGATACTAACACACAATAAGCAACCGATTATGAAATGTCGTCTATCGCCAAGGAGAATATTCAGCATGCTCGTCATAGCGTTTGTGGCGCTTGGCGCCGGAGGCTGCGGCACAATCCGCACCCACTGGGGCATGGAACATGACTACCGGTATGATTTCGATGATGGCGGTCATCATCACCATCACAAGAAACACAAGAAGGATAAGAAACATCACAAGAAGTACAAGAAATACTACAAACAGCATCGTCATCACGACAACGACGATGACTGAACCTCAGGCCAAACACCTTTAGTGAATCCGTTTCAGCTATAAAAAACACCACATCCGTCATACTATCCGACATGAATACGTCACGTCCGTTCACATTCGATCGCGTGGTCAGGATACTGGCCGGGCTGGCACTGCTTGCCGTCGCGGTGTGGATGATCAACAAGCTGCGCAATGTGCTGCTGCCCTTCTGCCTGGCATGCCTGATAGCCTATCTTCTCGAGCCGCTTGTGGAGCTTCAGCGGAGCCGGCTGCATCTGAAAGGACGCGTTGTAGCCGTGGTGCTGACACTGCTTGAGGTGACTGTGGTGATAGGACTGCTCTGGTATTTTTTCATGCCCTCGGTATTAAAAGAGATAGACCAGATAGGCCAACTGATCAAAAACAGCCAGACGAGCAATGTGGCTGTGCCATTCGTTCCGGAGCATATAGCCGGAGCGCTCCGGCGGTGGATCAGCTCGATAGATCCGGCCGATATTCTCAACGGCGCCCGCGTGGAGTCGCTGCTGAGTTCGGGAACAACGTTCATAGCGTCGACCATCGACTTCCTTCTCCACACTCTCGAATGGCTTCTGACATTCATCTATGTGGTATTCATAATGATCGACTACAGCTCGCTCATGTCGGGCTTCAGAATGCTCGTGCCGAAACGCTACCGCAAGGTGGTCTACCGTGTGAGCGACGACATCAAGGACAGTATGAACCGCTACTTCCGCAGCCAGGCGCTGATAGCCCTGTGTGCGGCGGTGTTCTACTGCATCGGATTCTCTATCGTCGGCATCCCGCTCGCGATCGTTCTCGGCCTGCTGGTAGGCTTCCTTTACCTCATACCCTACTTCCAGTATATCACCCTGATCCCGGTGGCGCTGGTGTGTCTGATCGACTCCATGACCGGCACCGCCCAGTTCTGGCCCGAGCTGGGACAGTGCATACTGGTGTATGTGGTCAGCCAGTGTATCTGCGACTATGTGCTCACTCCAAAGATAATGGGTCACGCCATGGGGCTGAATCCGGCCATAATACTGCTGTCGCTTTCGGTGTGGGGATCGCTGATGGGTATCATAGGCATGATCATAGCCTTGCCGATGACCACCTTGCTGCTGGCCTACTATCATGAATATGTGGTGGGCGACCGTCCTAAAAGAAACGACACCTCCCGCACCGTCCATGACGACGGCACGCATGCCGACCCATGAATCCGATGCAGGAGGCGCAGACGGTTATTGGCGCTTAACGACGGATCTTATCGCAGACCCAGACGCTGCCGCAATGCCGCAGGCAGCGCATCCTTATGAAGCATCACATATATAGTCTTGGCGCGGACGAACGACTCCGACATATTGAGATAACCTCCGAAATCGTTGCGTTCGGTGCCCCATGAGTTTTTGGTCACATAATATTTGGTGCCGTTCTGGTCCTTGGCCAGACCGGTGATGTGCATAAGGTGGTCATCGGTGGTGACAAACGTTTCGAACCCCTCCTGACGCACTTCGGGGGTGACTACTATCTCGGGGTAGGGGCGACGGAAAGCCATCACCGAATCCATGCGCTGAGCCTCTGTCAGCGGTGCGAACACAGCCGAGTCGGCCGCGGAGTAGCGCGACAGATCCTTGACATCGGGATTTATGGCCGCACCATTGGCATACCTGAACCCGCGCTCGCTGACGTCGCCATCCCAGCATACCGAATAGCCGCGGCGCAGCGCACCGTCGATCACCTCCATCAGCTCGTCGAGCGGCAGATTGTACTGGCGGGCGTGCTCCCAGTTGTCGGGCACTTCAAGCTCGAAAGCCTCATAATAGGGATGATGAGTAAAGGAAGTCAGCTCCACATAGTCGGCGGTGTTGATGCCGAGCGACTCGGCAAACGATTTGGGAGTATACTTTTTGCCACGATAGGTGAATGTTTCGGGCAACGGTCCGAGATATGTGTCGAGCACGCTCTGTACCATAGCGTCGTATTGCGGCGAACGCTTCTTGGCTTTCAGCGCCACTCCGGCCACAGCCTCAAGCATGGCCATCATCTCGCCGTGGTTATGGCGCGGCGAATCATAGTTGATGCCTGAATACACCTCTTCGGGCACTATTCCCACCTGATTGTAGGCATTCAGGAACGTGTGGCTGAGCGAACCCTGTCCGATATTGCCGCGCCCGCGACGCAGATAATTGTCGTTAAGCTAATTGAGCAGCTTCTGACGGACTATGAACATTTCCGACAGATCGTGCTCGCCCTTACCCATGCGCAAAAGCTCCGATTCGATGAAGGAGGCTGTGGAGAAGCACCAGCATGTGCCGCTCGAAGCCTGATTTTTAACCGGTGTGACAGCCACGGAGTCGGTGACTGTAAAGTCGTAAGTCTGCGCCGATACCGACATGGCCAGCAGCAGCGAGATGAAAGAAACAGCGTGTTTCATTATCGTTATAAGTAACTCTTAAAAATTAGTTTATGTCGTTATGCTTACCAGTAACTCACGCATACTGCGAGCTACTTATGATGTTTTGATTAATCAATCAGAATCCACGTGCGAAACGTGCCCAGAACCGGCGACCGAGTTCGGTCCACCGCTGCATTGCCGCTCCGGCGAAATCGGCGGTATAGCCTGTAAGGAACCTTGCGGCGGCTTCAGATCCGTCGGCTTCAAGCACCTGCGCATAGCGGCTCTCCACGTAGGGCATCTCTGCGAAACCCTTTTCGGTGAAGTGACGGCGCGCATCGGTCATCTCGGTACGGGTATCGCCCCATCGCACTGTGGCAAGCCTGTTGGCACGGCGGAATGGCCATACGGCTGCGTTCTCGTCATATCGCAGCTGTCCGTCGACCTTGAAAGCATCGGGAAGATCGGTAGTGCCGGCAAACACCGGCATACGCGGACTCTGTCCGGGATTGTCGAAAGCCACCCAGGCCACGCCGCCCACTGCATCGGGGAGCCATCCGCGGCACTGTATGACGGTGGAATACGCACACTGCGGCACCGACACATTGCGCACGTTGACCACAGTAGAATCCTTAACGGCATTGAGCAGCTGCATCATGTCGCGGCCCATCCAGGGATTGGCCACCGGACTGACCACCGTATCCATCTCCCCGGTAGCACGGTTCTTGCGGGCGACCTTGAGATTGCGTGTCATATCGAAGCCGGTTCCCTCGTAGGTGGAGGCAAGCAGCTCCATGACAAGCTGCGGCGACACGAGGCTGTCGGGCCGGACGCTCACCGGAAGCTCTTCGGCATTGTAATCGAGGCGGAGCGAGGGAGCCAGACGGTCGAGAATAAAGTATTCGCGCACACTGAACGATTTAGGCTCTCCGAAATAGTTGCCGCCGGCATAAGCTTTCCAGAAACGGAACGGCTCTTTGCCATCCCAGAATCCCATGCGCCGGGCCACCTCAAATACATTGTCCGACGCCATGCAGTTGGCGGTGTCGGCAGGATTGACAGCGGAGATACGAGGTATGTTGGCCGACACTCCGACATGATCGTCGGGAATGCGCACAGCCGCCCACACGCCTCCGATCGAGTCGGGGCCTTCGCCGAAAATCTCGAACTGCCACACCTCGCGGGGATCGGCTATGGTCAGGCACTCGCCCGAATCGCCATAGCCATAGCGCTTGACGAGCTGTCCCATCAGACGGATAGCCTGACGCGCGGTGACACACCGCTGCAACGCCAGCCTCTGCAGCTCCTCTATGCGGAAAAGTCCACGCGGGTTTTCAAGCTCGCGCCGTCCGGATATGGTAGTTTCGCCCATGGCGAGCTGACGTTCGTTGAGGCAAGGATAGGCTGTGTTGAGAAAAGCGTAGGTTTCGGCCGGCTGCGGTATGGTGTCGAGCACACGCATACCACGCGCTCCGGTGGAATGATCGGTGTGCATCCGTCCGCTGACCACAGTTGCCGTCGTGTCGCGCTCATAACGGGTGCCGGGGACTATATCCATCCATGTGCGGTAATTGCCGTCACAGGTGTGTGATGTGATGACCGATCCGTCGGTCGAAGCCTTGCGTCCGACCATGATACTGGTGCAGCTCACACGGTCGGGAAGCGGTTCGACCGTAGTGGCCGTAGCCGCTGAGCCTGCAAGCAACAGGAGCGACAACGATAAGAAAATGTGATGTTTCATTGATTGATATATTTTGCTGTGGATGCGTCGAAATAAGGATAGGTGACATCCCACAGGTAGAGAGCCTGCGGGGGCATCGATGTGCCGGCGGCGCATCGGTCGCGGGCCTCGACCACGCGCGCGAATCCATCGAGCGAGAGCTTGCCGCGCCCTACCTCGACGAGCGTGCCTACCACCGCGCGCACCATATTGCGCAGGAAACGGTCGGCCGTGATCTCGAATGCCCATCCGCCGGGTATGCCTTCGACCGGCGTCCATCGGGCATGACTGACGCGGCATATCGTGGTGCGCGCATCGGAATGAAGCTTGGCGAACGAAGCGAAATCGCTGACGTCGAGCAACATGGCCGCCGCCGCATTCATAGCTTCGAAATCAAGCCTCGGTCCGCACTGCCACGCAAGCCAATGGAAAAACGGATTCTTGCGTTCGAGCGCATAATAACGGTATGTGCGCGAGGTGGCATCAAACCGGGCATGGGCATCGGAATGCACAGGCGTCAGCGAATGCAGGGCTATGTCGGGACCGCACAGAGCGTTGAGTCCGCGCAAGAGAGCGTCGGCAGGCGGAGCGCCGCAGGGCATATCGGCATGCGCCACCATCATGCGCGCGTTTACCCCGGCATCGGTGCGGCCGGCGCCTACCACAGCCACTTTTTGTCCGGTCAGCTTCGCCAGCGCGTCCTCGATTACCTGCTGTACGCTGACAGCGCCGGGCTGCACCTGCCAGCCGTGGAACGGCGCGCCTCGATAGGAGAGCGTCAGAAAGCAGCGCCGGGGCGCCTGATCACTCTTTGTCGAGATAGGTGTATCCATAAAGGCCCGAACGGTAATTGCTGAGGAACTCGCGACCCTCCTCGGGTGTGATCTTTCCGGCCCGCATCGACATAGACACCCACGTTTCGACATTGCGCACCAGCTTTTTGGGATTGTAGGCAACGTAGTCGAGCACGTCGGCAACGGTTTCGCCGTCGATCACGCGGTCGATCTCATAGCGGTCGCGATGAACGCTTATATGCACCGCGTTGGTGTCGCCGAAGAGATTGTGTAGGTCGCCGAGTATCTCCTGATATGCTCCCGCCAGGAACACTCCGATATAGTAATGTTCGCCATCCTTCACGGGGTGTACGGGCAGCGAGCTGACTGTGCCGTGGGGGCTGATGAAGTTGGCTATCTTGCCGTCGGAATCGCAAGTGATATCCTGTATGGTGCAGTTGCGCACAGGCTTTTCGTCGAGCCTCTGTATGGGCATGATCGGGAACAGCTGATCGATGGCCCACAGATCGGGGAGCGACTGGAACAGCGAGAAGTTGCAGAAATATTTGTCGGGGAGCATACGCGCTATCTTGCGCAGCTCCTCGGGAGCATGCTTGAGCGTAGAAGCCATCTCTCCCACCTCGCGGGCTATGGACCAGAATAGTTTCTCGATCTGTGCGCGTGTGCGCAGGTCGAGCATTCCGAGGCTGAAAAGATCGAGTGCTTCCTCGCGTATCTGCAGGGCGTCGTGCCAGCTTTCGAACAGCCGCGGATGATCGAGCCGATCCCATATATCGTAGAGTTCGCGTGCCAGTTCATGGTCATCAGGACCTATCTCCTGAGTCTCCTTCCATGAGGGGAGCGAAGTGGTTTCGAGCACCTCGAACACGAGCACCGAATGATGAGCCGCGAGCGAACGTCCGCTCTCGGTGATGATGTTGGGCTGGCTGAGGCCGTTTTTCTTGCACACCTCCACGAGCGCCGACACGGCATCGTTGGCATACTCCTGAATGGAATAGTTCATGGAGCTTTCCGACGCCGAGCTGCGGGTGCCGTCGTAGTCCACCCCAAGTCCTCCGCCGATGTCGACAAAATCTATTTTATAGCCCAGATGCGAGAGCTGGGCATAAAACTGCGTGGCCTCGCGCAAGGCATTCTTGATGCGGCGTATCTTCGTGACCTGACTGCCTATATGGAAATGGATCAGCTTAAGGCAGTCGGTCATCTTGTTCTTCTCAAGTATGTCGAGAGCCTCAAGCAGTTCGCTCGAGTTGAGTCCGAACTTCGACTGGTCGCCTCCCGACTCCTCCCATTTGCCCGAACCGGTCGATGAGAGTTTTATGCGTATGCCCACGTTGGGTTTGATCTTCAGACGCTTGGCCACCGAAGCTATCAGCACCAGCTCATGGATCTTCTCTACCACAATAAATATGTGACGTCCCATCTTCTGGGCCAGCAATGCAAGCTCTATGAACTCCACATCCTTATATCCGTTGCAGATGATCAGAGCGTTGTCGTCGATATTGGTGGCCAGAACAGCGTGAAGCTCTGGTTTCGATCCGGCCTCAAGGCCTATATTGAACTTTTTGCCGTGGCTGACGATTTCCTCCACCACCGGACGCATCTGGTTGACCTTGATCGGATAAATAATGAAATTCTTGGCGCTGTAGCCATATTCCTCGGCAGCCTGACGGAAACACCGTGAGATCTTTTCGATACGGTTGTCGAGGATATCGGGAAAACGGAGCAGTACAGGCGCCGTGACGTCGCGCACCTGAAGCTCATCCATCACCTCTTTGAGATCGACAGATGCATAACCTTCGCGCGGGGTCACCGACACATGA
>JAIDKJ010000287.1 GCA_029051835.1 Paramuribaculum sp.
ATATAATGATCGATTCGGCCGACATGACCGTAAGCGATGAGGCTGTAGCTGAGCTTGAGCGCAACGGATGTCCCACCTGCGGCAGCTGTTCGGGCATGTTCACAGCCAATTCGATGAATTCGCTCAACGAGGCTATCGGACTCGCTCTGCCCGGCAACGGCACCGTGCTCGCAACCCATATCAACCGCCGACAGCTTTTCAAGGATGCGGCCAGGCAGATTGTGGAAAACACCTATCGATATTATCGCGACGGCGATGAATCGGTGTTGCCGCGCAATATCGCTACACGCCCCGCGATGCTCAATGCCATGACGCTCGACATAGCTATGGGCGGCTCCACCAATACGGTGTTGCATCTTCTGGCTATTGCCAATGAGGCCGGAGCCGATTTCACGATAGCCGATATCGACGCTTTGTCGCGACGCACACCGGTGCTGTGCAAGGTTGCGCCTAACTCACATTATCATATCGAGGATGTCAACCGCGCCGGAGGCATTCTGTCGATCATGCGCGAGCTTGCGTCGGGCGGACTGGTCGACACCTCGGTGAAGCGTGTCGACGGACTGACGCTCGGCGAGGCTATCGACCGGTGGGCTATCGGCGGAAGCTGTTATACCGACCGTGCCGACGAACTGTGGCGTAGCGCTCCGGCTCGCAAGCGCACCACTGAGCTGGGTTCGCAGATGACATATTACTCCGATCTCGACACCGACCGTACGGCCGGATGCATCCGCGATATGGCTCATGCCTACGTGAAGGACGGCGGCCTGGCTGTGTTGCGCGGCAATATCGCTCTCGACGGTTGTGTGGTAAAGACCGCCGGTGTCGACGAGAGCATATTCAGGTTCAGCGGTCCGGCCAGGGTGTTCCGTTCGCAGGAGGAGGCCGTCGACGGCATTCTTCGCGATCAGGTGAAGGCCGGCGATGTGGTGGTGATCGTCTACGAGGGTCCCAAGGGTGGTCCCGGCATGCAGGAGATGCTTTATCCCACCAGCTATATAAAGAGCAAGCATCTCGGCAAACAGTGTGCGCTCGTCACCGACGGACGATTTTCCGGCGGCACGTCGGGGCTTTCCATCGGCCATATTTCGCCTGAAGCTGCCGCCGGCGGAGCTATCGGCCTGGTGCGCGATGGCGATATAATCACTATCGATATTCCGGCCCGCACTATCTGTGTGGAGCTTACCGATGACCAGCTCGCCGAACGCCGCCGTCAGGAAGAGAGCTTCGGCAAGGAAGCGTTCACTCCGCGCGGCCGCGACCGCTACATATCCAAAGCCCTCAAAGCCTATGCCGCAGCCGTCACTTCGGCCGACAAGGGAGGAGTAAGACAAATCGACTGAAAATGGAAAAGAAAATATCAGGCGCTGAAGCGCTAATAAAATCGCTTATCGCCGAAGGTGTCGACCGCGTGTTCGGCTATCCAGGTGGTGCTATAATCCCGGTCTACGATAAGCTTTACGACTATACCGACAGCCTGACCCACGTGCTTGTGCGCCACGAGCAGGGAGCCATTCATGCCGCTCAGGGCTATGCCCGTGTGTCGGGACGTCCGGGAGTGGTGATCGTCACTTCCGGGCCCGCTGCCACCAATGTCATGACCGGTCTGAGCGACGCCATGATGGACTCCACGCCTCTGGTGGTGATCACCGGCCAGGTCTATGCGTCGCTGCTCGGATCGGATGCTTTTCAGGAAACCGACGTGGTCGGTATCACACAGCCTATCACCAAATGGGCCATACAGGTGCGTCATGCCGAGGATATCCCGTCGGTAGTGGCACGGGCTTTCCATATCGCCAACACGGGGCGTCCCGGCCCGGTAGTGATCGACATAGCCAAGAATGCGCAGACCGATCTCGTCGACGAGCAGAGCTATCGCAAATGCAGCTATATACGTTCGTATATCCCGATGCCGGAGATTCCCGATGCCGATCTGCGTCGCGCGGCCGACATCATCAATGCGGCCGAGCGACCGATGATCATATCGGGTCACGGAGTGATGATATCGGGCGCCGAGAAGGCATTGCAGGAACTCGCTGAAAAAGCTGAGATACCGGTGGCCACGACTCTGCTCGGACTCTCCACCATACCTACGGCTCACAGGCTCAACAAGGGACTGGTAGGCATGCACGGCAACGTCGGACCCAACTGGAATACCAACCGCGCCGACGTGATCGTGGCCGTGGGCATGAGGTTCGACGACCGTGTGACGGGCGACGTGGAGCGCTATGCTCCGGGTGCGCGCATAGTGCATATCGATATCGATGCCTCCGAGTTCAACAAGAATATTCCCGCTGCCGCTACCATCCATGGCGATGCGCGCCACGTTCTTGAAAGACTTATCCCCATGATAGGTTCC
The DNA here is from genome assembly GCA_029051835.1 of Paramuribaculum sp. Taxonomy (GTDB): domain Bacteria; phylum Bacteroidota; class Bacteroidia; order Bacteroidales; family Muribaculaceae; genus Paramuribaculum. Next base: position 2,360 of record JAIDKJ010000287.1, read on the forward strand.
ACTACCCGCAAAGAGTGGCTTGCGTCATTCGACCGGTGCGAACGTGTGGAATACGAGCGTGTGGAGCGTGACGCGCTCGGCATAGACGCTCCCGCGCAGGGAGCCTTGTGCATGGGCGAGGTGGCGCGCAAGGTGTCGGAAGCTGCCGGCCCCGACGCTGTGCTTGTCACCGATGTCGGACAGAACCAGCTGCTCTCGGCTCGCTATTTCAACTATTGCAAGCCCCGGAGCATCATCACTTCGGGCGGCCTTGGCACGATGGGATTCGGCCTGCCTGCCGCTATCGGCGCAAAGATGGCGGCTCCGGAGCGTCCGGTGTGCATATTCTGTGGCGACGGAGGCTTCCAGATGACCATTCAGGAAC
>JAIDKJ010000288.1 GCA_029051835.1 Paramuribaculum sp.
AACAGTCCGGCCAGTGCGCCGGCCACCACGAGCACTATCGTCACCTCGATGGCTATGCTTATGTCGATGGTGGGATTGCGCATGAAGTCGCTCGAGCCGAAGGCCATGTCGACAAGCTGCATCACCGTCATGCCGAGAAACACGCCGATATAGCCGAACAGGGCGGTGATGGCGACGCTCTCAAGCACCACCTGCAGCAGCACCGACCGGGGCTTGGCGCCTATGGCGCGGCGTATGCCTATCTCATGGGTGCGCTCACGCACGCTGACAAACATGATGTTGCTGACGCCAACTATTCCGCTCAGGAGGGTGAAGATGCCGATGATCCATATCGACATGTTGAGGATCGAGAAGCTCTGGCTTTCGCGCAGATAGGAGCTGAAACGGTTGTGCATATACAGTGCCGATTCGTCGTTCTCGTCGTAGTCGTGGGCGCGTGCCAGACTGCGGCGCACTTCAGCCGTCGCACGGTCGGCATCCTCCATTGTCTTCATGCCCTTGAGCTTCACCTGAAGATTGCTCACCTTGCCGTCGGTGCCTCCGATAGCCATGGCGGTAGTGAACGGTATGTACACGTCGCTGAGCCATTCGTGGTCATACACTCCTGTCACGAGCCACGACAGGCCGAATGCGTTAAGCCGCTGCCCGACAGCTTTGTCCGGATCGCCGAACAGGGTCTTGGCATCCTCTTTTCCTATCACCATCACTTTGCGCAGCGAGCGCAGGTCGACGTCGTTTATGAAACGTCCGTGGAGCATCGGTATGCGATACATCTCCTGCTCGGCCGGATATACGCCCTCGGGCGATTTCGAAATATGGTCGGTAGTCGATGCGATATCGGTAGAGCCGAGATACTTGTAGGAGGCGACGCTTTCCACCAGATCGGGATTGTCGGCCTTCAGACGCTCCATATCGTCAACGTCGGGAGTTATCCATCGTCCCTCCTTGAAGCCCTTGTAGGGTTTGGATGTGACGCCCGAATATACGTTGAGGCGTTTCGAGCGGTCGCCCGATGTGCGTTCGGCAAAGGAGTTGGTCACGCCTCTCGCCATGCCGAGCAGTATGATGAGCATGAATATGCCCCACGTCACCGCGAATCCGGTCAGGAATGTGCGCAGTTTGTTATTGCGCATCGTCTGGCCTATTTCTCTTATAAGATCAAACATCGGGGTAGGGGGTTATGAGGGTTGGATGATGCCGTCGGCTATACGTATGACGCGGTCGGTGGCTTCTCCTACGCCGGGGTCGTGGGTGACTATCACTATGGTCATGCCCTCGGAGTTGAGGTCGCGGAACACCTGCATCACATCTTTCGAGGTCTTGGAGTCGAGGGCGCCGGTAGGTTCGTCGGCCAGGATTATTGACGGATTGGTGATGAGCGACCGGGCTATGGCCACGCGCTGTTTCTGTCCGCCCGACAGTTCGCCGGGAAGATGATGGGCGCGGTCGGCGAGTCCCATCCGTTCGAGCTGTTCCATAGCCAGAGCGTTGCGTTTGCGGCGGCTCACACCCTGATAGAAAAGCGGCAGAGCCACGTTTTCGAGAGCATTCTTATAGCCGATGAGGTTAAACGACTGGAATACGAACCCGATCATGCGGTTGCGCAGTTCGGCGGCGCGGTTCTCGCTCAGGTTTTTTATAAGAACTCCGTCAAGATGATATTCGCCGGTATCGTATGTGTCGAGTATGCCGAGTATGTTGAGAAGTGTCGATTTGCCCGAGCCGGAGGCTCCCATGATCGATACAAGCTCTCCCTTGTCGATCTGTAGGTTGATGCCCTTGAGCACATGCAGGGGCACAGCGCCGGGGTAGGTCTTGTTGATGTCTTTTAGTCCGATTATCATTGCAGTGGTGTTGCCTTGTGTTTTTATCATTTTTGTGATTACGCCTATTAGACGCATGGTATGTAGGAAAAGTTACACACTCTTCATTTTTTTTTATGAAGGCACATCCGCCTGCATGGCTAAAACGCAGTGATCCCGCATCGCCGGGCTTGAAGCCGTCGGTCGATGCGGGATGGATTATAATGGATATGGTGGTAAATTGGAACCGTTGAGTAGCGTCCCTCAGGCGTTATTTGCCTTCAGGTTTCTGCTTGCGGCATGTCTGGCGTTTGTCCCACGACGGATGTGCCGGATCTTCGGCCGCGAGCGCCTCGTCAAGACTTATGCCGAGCGCCTGTGCAAGCATAGCGCCATATTCCGGGTCAGCGTTGTGGCAGGCCCTTACATGTCGCTGACGGATAAAGAGCGGCACCTCTTTCATCTGAGCCGCGGTATTACGGCAGGTAGCCTCCTTGTCGGCCTCGGTCATCAGACGCCATAGCTTGCCGGGCTGGGTGTAGTAGTCGTCGTCAAGCTCACGTTCGTCATAGTCGTAGGCGTCGCCGTGCAGCTCCAGAGGCGGATCCTTGCGCGAGGGCGTGTCGTGCCACTCGCCGAAACTGTTGGGTTCGTATGTCGCAGTGGCGCCGAAGTTGCCGTCGGTGCGCATCTGTCCGTCGCGATGGTAGGAGTGTACGGGGCATTTCGGACGGTTGACTGGGATCAGGTGATTGTTCACCCCGAGGCGATACCTTTGTGCGTCGCCATAGGAGAACAGGCGTCCCTGCAGCATCTTGTCGGGTGAGAATCCTATGCCGTCCACTATATTGGCAGGATTGAAGGCGGCCTGCTCTATCTCGGCGAAGAAGTTGTCGGGATTGCGGTTGAGTTCGAGTATGCCCACATCTCTCAGCGGGAAGTCGCCGTGATACCACACTTTGGTGAGGTCAAACGGATTGATGGAGTAGCGTCGGGCTTCCTCCTCGGTCATCAGTTGCACCTGCAGTTTCCATCGTGGAAACTCTCCGCGCTCTATAGCGTCGAAGAGATCGCGCTGATGCGATTCGCGGTCTTTCGCTATGATGGCTTCGGCCTCATCGTCGGTCAGGTTCTTGATGCCTTGCAGTGTGCGGAAATGAAATTTAACCCATGTGCGTTTCCCCTCCTTGTTGATGAAACTGTAGGTGTGGCTTCCGAAGCCATGCATGTGGCGGAACGAAGCAGGAATGCCGCGAGGCGACATCGTGATCGTGATCTGATGCAGAGCTTCGGGCAGGAGAGTCCAGAAATCCCAGTTGCTCGTCGGATTGCGCATGCCTGTGCGGGGATCACGTTTGATGGCATGGTTGAGATCGGGAAATTTCAGCGGATCGCGCAGGAAAAACACCGGAGTGTTGTTGCCCACCAGATCCCAATTGCCTTCATCGGTATAGAATTTCATGGCGAAGCCGCGTATGTCGCGTTCGGCATCGGCTGCACCACGCTCTCCGGCCACGGTGGAGAATCTCACCAGGCAGGGTGTCTGTTTGCCTACCTCCGAGAATATCGAAGCGCGGGTGAATTCGGTTATGTCGTCGGTCACTGTAAATGTACCGAATGCGCCCGAACCCTTGGCATGCATGCGCCGTTCGGGTATCACTTCGCGGTCGAAGTGGGCTATTTTCTCAAGATACCATGGGTTTTGGGCGGTCATCGGACCGGGCCGGCCGGCTGTGTTGACATTCTGGTTGTCGGCTATCGGGCGTCCGTTTTCAGAGGTTAGTCTTTTTTTGTCCATATAGTCACAATAGAGTTTTGGTGTCGGTTTTCCGGATTGTAGAACGGTCATGGGCGTAGAAAAGTTTAATATTCCCGGTTGTAAAATCGACAAAAAACATGATGGAATATTTGGAAATGCGAACAGGATTATATAACTTTGCGTTATAAAGATGAAGCGAGAGAGCTTCATCGTTCGATCAGGAACAAAATAATTTTTCATGGCATACCACATCAAAGTAGATTGGGAAACTCATCAATTACACATGAAATGCCGAGACAAGCTTAGCCGTCCGATGGCGGGCCCCATCCCCTCCGGGGGAGGCTTCTATGCCCAGGCGGATTACAAAGGTCGGCGAGCTCTCAAATCCTGTCATCCGGAGTTTCATCGCATCCTTTGATGTGGCTCTTACAGAAGCGGTGCTTCAATGCTGCCTAAAGCGTTGAAGCACCGCTTTCTTTTTTTACTGTAATCTGTTTTGACAAAAATCACTATCTTTGCGGATAAGCTACTATAGCTACCATAGCTATTTTAGCTAAGTAACTTGCATAAATTAGCTGCGAGTTTTTTTTTGAGTTTTTTTCGAGTGATTTTTGCTTTCATCCTCAGTTGTGTAGCTCGCTACACAACTGAGGATGAAAGCAAAAAGCGCCGAATAAAACAAAAAAGCACCGCAGTATGCGTGAGTTACTGGTAAACATAACGATATAAACTAATTTTTAAGAGTTACTTATAATAATTCACTTAAATCCTTAGCCATGAACAACCATGATTTTGCCCGGCCCAAGACAAGCTATCGTAGCTTGAGAGTTTTCCAAAAGGCAGAGGCGATCTATGATCTGACATATTATTTTCTCCAAAGTCATATCGCAAAAAACGATCGCACATACGATCAGATGCTTCAGGCAGCCCGTTCGGGGAAACAAAATATTGTAGAGGGGCGTTCGGATGCCGCATCGTCGGCAGAAATGGAGATCAAGCTATTTGGGGTGGCTCGTGGGAGTTTACACGAATTATTAAATGACTATGAGGACTATATGCGGACTCGACAGATAACAATCTGGGATAGAAATCATCCTCGTTTTGCAAATCTGCGAAAAACATGTGCCGAACACAATGATACAGCATTTTATACCGCTTTGTCCGACCGGCTTAACGATGAGGAATTATGCAACCTAATGCTTACACTGATAAACCAGACAGTGTTGATGCTCAATAAGATGATAGACCTTGTGAAAGACGATTTCCTCAGGAACGGCGGAATCAAGGAACAGATGCATGCGGCTCGTGTGAGTTATCGTCAAGGCGGTAATTATAAAAATAAAGGATAGCGATATCATTTGCTGATTGTGATTCAGCGGGGGCGGATGGTGATGGTATCGCCGGGGAGATCGATGGTTATGGAGGGGTGAGATGTGAGGGTGTCGGCAGGGATGGAGTCGGCTGAAATTCTTTTGATGGAATCCGAAGTGGTATCTGATGCCGTTTTGCGGCGTTTTGGCCGCAGGAAATTAAACATGTTGTCGAAGTCGCGCTTGAACACCACTCCCACGCCCTGGGTGGTCAGCGCCGACCGCAGATAGTAGTTGCGGTCATTATAGCGGTTGTAGGCTCTTAGCCGAAGTGTGCCGGTGCGGTTGAGCAGATACTCTATGTCGAAGTCGCCTATGAATGTGTTGGAATTCATCGACTTGTCGCGATAGCCGAAGTTGCCGTTGAGAAGCAGGCGGTTGTTGAGCAGATTGCTCGACAGCGCCAGATCCACCTCCACGTCGGAGAAGTCGCCGCGGTCGGAGCGAATGTTGGGAGCTATGCTCCAGTTGTCGCTGAGCTGTCCGAGTATCGAACTGAGCTGCGATGATATTGTCGAGGAGGCCACCGACACGAATTCGTTGCCCTTGGTGGCGTTCATGTAGTCGGGAGTGTAGAAGCGATTGAGCGCCAGCAGATAGATTATCTGGCGGTTCATCATGTCTTCGGTGCTGACTATCGATCTTACTTTGCGGTAGGTGTCGGAGGTCAGGGTCGGGAATTCCAGATCGAAGGATATGTCGGGGCTGCGCATATCTCCGGCCACATTGAGCAGTGCGTGGACGGGAACATTGGTGCGGTTCAGCTCCTTGTCCTGAAGAAACGACTCGTCGAGATCCGAGAGGTTGGCGTTGAGCGAGTATATCGCCTGTATGTCGAGCTGAGCGGCGTATGGATCGCCGTGGAATGTTATCGACGATCCGTCGCGGATAGTGAAGTCCTTGATTATGATGTCCTGCAGCGTGAAGTTGTAGTTGCCGCGCGTGAGGGTATAGGCGCCGAACATGCGCAGGTCTTCGTTGGCCGAGTCGTAGGTCATGCGCAGATTTCCGTTGCCGAACGCCCGTATGCGGTCGCCACCCACAGGGTCCATGACCAGTGTGACCAGTGCCGACGGGTTGACATCCACGGCTATATTCATCCTGTAGATGCTTCCCGGACCGTCGTCGTTGGAGCGGGCTATGCGCTCTTTCAGCTCCTTGACGATCTGGGGCGGACTGGTCAGGCGCTCTATGGAGTCCTTGCGGTGTCTGTCGCGGTCGCGGAACGTGATAAACCGGTAGTCGTAGGCCTGCTCGGCGTCCGAAAGCACGAAGGTGAAGCTTGATCCGGGTGCGGTTGACATCTCGACGCCTATATCCACCACTCCGGGCTGTCCGCTGACGGTGGCCGATCCGTTGCCGAATATGCGGCCAAACCAGCGTTGCTCCTGATTTTCAGGTACATCATAGACAAGCATGTCGCGGGCCTGGGTGATGCGGAACTGGAATTTAGGCCGCTTGAAGAATTCGTGGTCGAGATAGCCGTTGAGCTTGGCCGTATGTCCGCGGTCGTCATGCAGTGTGATGTCGTGCAGGTCTATATGTCCGGGAGTGAGCCGTACCGTATCGGATTTAACGTTGTAGAAGGTGTTGGTGAAGTCCACTTTCATTCTGAAATCCTCGGCAAGGATGTCGCCAACCATGTCGATATATTTGAAGCTGCCCCATAGGCGGGCTTTTCCCGACGCATAGCCGCTCACCGACGAAGTGAAGGCTTCCATGAAAGGCAGCATGAAGCCTACCTCTATGCGGTCGGCGTCGAAATGGAAGTCGAGGGAGTCCGACAGTGGCATTATACGTCCGTCGATGGTCGAGTGACGTCCGTTGGGCTGGTCAACGGTGGCCTGTATCGCCACGGCGCGGGCGTCGGCAAGCCAGTGCGACCGTATAGTGGTGTTGCCCATGAGCGAATGGTTGTAGCTGAGTCTGTCCACATAGAGTCCGTCGGTATAGAGCCTCGGTTCGGCCGACAGTAGCGATGATGCGTGGAATGTGCCGGTGGCTATGCCTCCGAACATGGCTGTCGGGATGTCGAGCGTTTCAAACACGTAGTCGAGGTTGGCGTTGCGGAGATCTATCGTAAGACTGTCGGAGGGGTTGTCGCTGACCTTGCCGTCGATTCGCAGGCTTTGTCCGGGGCGCGATATGCTTATGCCCTCTGCCGTGTAGCAGCGTGGGGCGATCCCTATTTTGGCCGTGCCGATATTCCATACGGTGTCGTTGATGGTTACGTGTCCCGGATTGATGTTTATTTCGGCAGTCAGTGGCTGTCGCGTTCCGGGGGTGTATACCGGTTCGTGATCGCTGTCGTGCTGTCCGAGAATGGCGTTGAAGCTTACTTCGCCGCTGAAATCGGCCTCACGGTCTATGCGCCATCCTATTCTTGAGTCGATGGAGTTGGTTATGGCATGGGCGTCGAGGTTGATGGTGGCTGTGCCCTTCTTCGTCGGGAAAGCGGTGGCTACGGCGAGGGTGCCGCGTGGCGATGTGCAGCTGTCGGCGTTGAGATCTACATGAAGCGATGTGTTTTCAAGCAGCCGGTTTTTCTGTTGCAGGTATGGTGCGTTGACGTCAAGCGCCACGTTGTGTCGGCAGAGGGAGCCGTGTATCTCTACCGGGTATATTACGGCTATAGGCAGTGATGACGCCGGGCCGAGCGGATCGGTAGTCTTCAGCTTCACTTCCAGTGTCAGTGAGTCGGTCGCCGCCGTATGACTGACGGGTGATGCTTTGGCCGGAGTCGGAAACAGTGCCGGCAGGAGTGCTGCGGCGCTCTCGCGGAGAATGGCCGTGGTCGACCCTACGGTAAAACGTCCGCTCAATGTGGCGTCGGCAATGTCTGAGGTCAGATTTATGGTGCGTCCGGTCGAATCATTTTTGGCCGTAATGCTGATCTGATCTATGTCGATGTCGCGTGCGGTCGATCCGCCGAACGACAGTCGGTTGATGTCGACATGTCCGGTAATGTCATCTATTCCGGTGCCTTCTATATCCACATCGGCAGTCATTGATGCTATATGGCTCACCGGTAGCTTGAGAGCCGGTATTGTCGAGAGATCCACACGGCGCAGGTCGGCTCGTGCGGTGAGCCGGGAGAATGGCAGTGTGGTGAGCGCTTCGAGGTCGAAGTCGAGTCCGGAGTTGGCCGATGAGGCGGCGATGTCAAGGTTTGTGCCGTCAAAGGCGGCTTCGGCAGTCACGTCGGTTATAGCTTGTCCGTTGTAGATGAGTTCGCCTATGGTTGCCTTCGTACGTCCTGTCAGCTGCCGGCCGGCTATCATCGCTTCGGCAGCGATGGTGAATCCTGCCTTGCCGATGGCGGCGAGTCGCGGCGATGCCCCGCGGGTAAGAATTGCTCCGTCGAAGTCGGTGCTTTCTATTGATGCGTTCAGGAGGTAGCCCTCTTTTTTCATGCGTCGATAGTCGGCTTCAAGCTCCAGTGCTCCCGGTGCGAGGGTGGCTGAGGCTGTCAGCTGTCCGTTGTCGGGGGTCAGGAATGCCTGTCCGAGTATGTTTATACTGCCGGCGTTGTGAAGCAGTGTGTCGGCGTCGTGGCCGAGCCGGCGGCCGGTCATACGTTTGATCACGTCAGTGGCTTCGGCTCCGTCCATGCCTATGCTCAGGCGTTTCAGATCGATCGATTTCAATTCGCGGGCGGCCTGATTCAGAGCTATGGAGGCGTCAGCCCGCAGCCACAGATGGCCGTCGTCTGATGTGAAGTCGAGATCAGTCACGCTGAGTTGTGACATTATGCCGTGTATGTGTCCTGAAAGGTTGAATGTGACTTCCTTGTCGGCCAGTGCGGGCACAAATGGGCTGAGCGTTGGCAGCGACAGATGGCTTTCGGGTAGTATCTTCAGATCAATCGGGATGGATGCCAGTTCCGACGGCAGTGTCTTCAGACTGGTATAGTTGAGTGTGATGTCGGATATTGACAGCAACGAAAGGGGGGTGGATATGCTGAGGCCGTTGACCGACATGGATGTGGGGCCTGCGCTGATATCCGCGTCAAGGCTCTCGAGAGCAAACCCGGAGCGTTCGCTGAATGCCATGCGCCTCACTACAGCCTGATAGTTGTCGTTCGAGATGCGTGGCAGCCGCAGGTCGGCTCTGATGTCGGACAGTGCGATATGGTTGGCGTCGAACCTTCCGGAATCGGCCGTCGCGGCGTTCTTCACGTCGTAGCTCAGCCCCGATTTACGTATCACGACCGTGTTGATACGCAGGTCATAGGGACGCGGTTTGCGTGTGGTATCGCGTGGCGCGAGCGCGTCGATCATGGGCTGGATGTTGAGCGGCGCGCCGGCCGAGTCGCGCTGCAGACGTGCGTCAAGTCCGATTATCTCGGCGTAGTTCACCTCCATGCGGCGCTTGAAGATAAGGCTCGTAAGATTGAGTCCTGCGCCGATATGTTCGGCGGATATGGCTGTGTCCCCTTCGGCATCGGTGATTGATACGCGTTTCAGGGTTATGCGGCTGAATGGGGCGATATTGACATTGCCTATGCCTACATTCATGCCGAGCAGCGAGGTGAGTTCGCGTTCGGCTGTAGTGCGTATCGAGTTCTGGATCCGGGGTATCGAAAGTGCAATAAAAAGTCCTACCGGCACGGTTACGGCCAGTATTATGGCCATCATGACGATGGCTCTCAGTATTTTATAGATCCATTTCAATGCCTGTCGCTACGAAGTGCGGCTATCGTTGGCGGATGTGCCACCGAAGCGGATGCAAAGATACAAAAATTAAGCTTCGTATCGAACGGACGATTATCGTTTTAAGCCACTGTTTTGGCCAAAAAAGTATAAAACGCGCTCTTTACATCGGGTCGACGTCGTAGTAGATCTGAGCTGAACGGATCGGGCTGCCCGGTACGCTGTGCATCCGCTCGTAGAGATCGCGGAGTATGGTGCGCACTTTGGTCATGGATGCCTCTGTTTCGATCTTGAGCATTATCTTGCGTATGTAGAGCTGCTGTATGCGTCCTACGTGAGGTTCTTCGGGACCGTATACACGGTTGCCGAACAGTTGTCGCAGGGCATGGGTGTAGGCCACGGCTATGGAATCGACCTCTCTCGGATCGCGGTGCTTGATGTAGATGTAGATGATGCGGGTGAAGGGCGGATACAGAAACTTGCGTCGCTCCTCGATCTCGTAGCTGTAAAATCCGAGATAGTCATGAGAGGCTACGTAGGGCAGCACCGGATGTGAGGGCTGATAGGCCTGGATGATGACATGGCCGGGTGTGCCGCGCCGTCCGGCTCGTCCGGCCACCTGTTCCATCATGTTGAAAGCTCTCTCGGAGGCGCGGAAGTCGGGCACGTTGAGCATGGCGTCGGCGCTCAGTATCACGACTGCCGACACGCCGGCGAAGTCCAGACCCTTGGTGACCATCTGTGTGCCGATCAGTATGTCGGCCTTCCTTTCCGAAAAGTCGTTGATTATCTGCTGATAGCTATCCTTGCTGCGTGTGGTGTCGAGATCCATGCGCAGGGTGGTGGCGCCGGTGAAGGCCGCTCCGACTTCGTCTTCTACGCGCTCGGTGCCGAAGCCGAGCACTTCGATGGCCGGCTCCTTGCAGGCCGGACATACTGTCGGCAGCGGGTACTGTGATCCGCAGTAGTGGCATACAAGGCGGTCTATACGCTTGTGGTAGGTGAGGGTGACATCGCAATGCTCGCATTTCGGAGAGTGGCCGCAGCTGCTGCACTCGGCCACCGGCGCGAAGCCGCGGCGGTTGATGAACACAATGGCCTGTTCGCCGTTGGCCGTCGCTTCAGCCACAGTGCGCGATGCGTCGGCCGACAGCGGTCCTTTGACCTCGCCGCGCAGACGGGCGCGCTTCATGTCGACGACTGCTACCTCCGGGAGAACCGCCGCGCCGTAACGTTCGGTCAGTTCCACCAGTCCGAATCGTCCGGTTGTGGCCTTGTAGTAGGTTTCTACCGATGGGGTGGCGCTTCCGAGAAGCGTTTTCGCGCCGTGCATCCGGGCAAGCACCATAGCGGTGTCGCGGGCGTTGTAGCGTGGAGCCGGATCCTGCTGTTTGTAGCTCGTTTCGTGTTCTTCGTCCACTATCACGAGGCCGAGCGGACCGAACGGAAGCATCACCGAAGAGCGTGCTCCGATCACCACACACGGTTCGTCGGAGCCGAGCAGCCGTTTCCATATGTCGACACGTTCATTGTCGGTGAATTTGGAGTGGTAGATCACAACCTTGTCGCCGAATACGCGTTGCAGACGCTCTGTGAGCTGTGTAGTCAGCGCTATTTCAGGCACCAGATACAACACCTGCCGGCGCTGTCGGAGCACGAAGTCGATCAGGTGGATGTATAGCTCGGTCTTGCCGCTCGAGGTGACGCCGCGCAGCAGGGTGACATTTTTGTCGCGCCACGAGGCGTGGATGGCGCTCAGGGCTTCGCGCTGCGGATCGCTCAGAGTGGGCAGCGAGGCGGTTACAAGGCCGTTGAATCTGAACCGTCCGATCTCCTTGCGGTAGATCTCCACGATCCCTTTCTGCTGGAGAGCCTTCAGGATAGGCAGATTGATTTCGGCACGCTCGCATAGGGCTTTGACCGGCACTTCGCACGGTTCGCCGCGCATGATTCCCGACATGTCGGTCAGCGCGAGGAGTGCGGCTTCCTGACGGCGTGCCGACACCACGGCGTCGAAGGCGCGGTGGAGTGCTTCGGTATCGCCGTGGCCGAAAGCCATGCGCACGTAGGTTTCGCGGCGTGGAGCATAGCGTTCGACCAGTTTCTCGCTGATGGCAACAGCTTTTTTTTCGATCAGCCGGCCTATCAGGGCATTGACGCCGGTAAAGCCTGTCAGTTTCTCGATGTCGGCCACAGTCAGCCGTTTGGCTGCATGATCGAGCGTCTGAAGCACTATGATCTCGCGTTCCGACAGCCGTGACAGCTGATCCTCTTCAAAATCCGGCACCGGCTCAACGAATGTTTCGCTTTCCACCTTCAGTCCGGCCGGCAGGGCGGCTTTCATCACCTCGCCGGTGGTCGACAGGTAGTAGTCGGCTATCCAGTTCCATAGCTGTATCTGTGGCCGCTTTATGATCGGGGTGCCGGAGTCGAGCACTGCCGCGATGGCTTTCAGTTCAAACCCTTCGGGCTTGCGGTCGCTTACGGAGTCGACTATGCCTGTGTAGAATTTGCGACGGCCGAATGGCACGATGACCCTCGACCCTATACGCAGCTGCCGCTCCGCTTCGGGGGGCACCTCGTAAGTGAATCCACCCTGTAGCGGGAGCGGCAGTATGACTTGTGCGTAGGTCATCGACGATCGAGTCCGAGAGCGAAATAGCGCCAGAGCGGAGCGGCCATGAGAGCCTGCTTCATCCTGTCGGTCGAGAGCAGGGTCAGCAGTTCGTCGCGGGTCAGAAGTCGCACGTCGATATCCTCGTTGGCATCGAGATGTTGCTGCGATGTGCGCTCCACGCCTTTGGCTATGTAGCAGTAGGTCAGATTGTCGGTGACGCTCGGATTGCCCGATATGACGCATCCGAGTTCCCATTCGCCACCGGTGTAGCCGGTTTCCTCCTCAAGCTCGCGCCGGGCGGCGTCGAGCGGATCTTCGCCTTTCTCGACAACTCCGGCGCATAGCTCTATCCCCACCTGTCCCAGACCGTGGCGATATTGCTCGACCATCACGTAGCGGCCGTCGGCGGTGACGGCTATGACATTGACCCACGACGGGTATTCGAGCACGTAGAATTCGTCGTTGACACGTCCGTCGGGAAGCTCCACGGTGTCGCGCCGGGCTGTGAGCCACGGGCGCCGGAACAGATATTCCGACGAGAGTGTCTTCCAGCGTTTGCTGTCGTCAGTCTGAAGGTTGTCCATCGGTGATGCGGTCAAGTGGTGGAATAATGTCAGACGAGGGAATTGCGGCGGGTCCAGTCAATTACTTCGTCGACTTTGGCAAATGCCATGCCGGTGACGGTGTCGGCGCAGCCGTAGTACACGGCCATGCGGCCGGTGGGAGCGTCGACGAGAGCGGCGCAGGGGAATGTCACGTTGGGCACGTCGCCTGTCAGTTCGTAGATTTCGCGCGGCGAGATCAGATAGGGGGCGCTGCGGGCTATCACTTCCCACGGACGGTCAAGGTCAAGCAGAGCCGAGCCGAAGGCGTAAACGTAGCCGTTGCACGAGCGGAGTACGCCATGGTAGAGAAGCAGCCAGCCTTCCGACGTTTCGATGGGCACGGGGCCGGCGCCGATCTTCATGCACTGCCATGCGCTCTCCTCGAAGCGGGCGGGCGCCATCACGTGGCGGTGATGTCCCCAGAACTCCATGTCGGGCGATTCGGAGTAGAAAATGTCGCCGAAAGCGGTGTGGCCGGTGTCGCTCGGACGCGAGAGCATGGCATAGCGGCCATTGATCTTGCGGGGGAACAGCACTCCGTTGCGGTTGTAGGGCAGGAAGGCGTTTTCGAGCTGATGGAAGGTGCGGAAGTCTTCGGTCCACGCCACTCCGATTGTGGGGCCGTGGTAACCGTTACACCAGGTCACCCAATAGCGGTCGTCGATATGTGCCACGCGCGGATCGTAGCCGTATTCCCAGCGGGCTATTTCGGGATCGGCGCCGGTCAGCACCACGTCGGCCTCATCGATGTGCCAGTTGATGCCGTCGTGGGAAAATCCCGGATGGATGCGCATGCGGCGGTTGGTGTCGTCGACTCTGAACACTCCGGCAAATTCCCAGCCGTCGCGGCCATAAGGCACCACGGCCGAGTTGAATATGCTGTTGGAAGTGGGCAGAAGGTCGCGAGGTATAACGGGGTTGGCCGAGTAGCGCCACATGACGTGGTCACATCCCTGCGGACGATCCTGCCAGGGGATATTGGGGATGGCTTGTCCTTTGATTTCGAGTGCCATAATACTTGATTTAATTGGATATACGGAATAAAGTTATTCAAATCTGTAGGTGATGGTGCCTGTCTGTTCGACGGCGGCATCGAGGTCAACTGAGAAACGCGAACGCATGGCCGCTTGTTCACAGCTCTTTCGTGCGGCCGGCTGTGAGGCCACAGGGCCGGTGCCGGTGGCGTATGAGGCCGCTATGACGTGACCCTGACGGTTGACGCGCACGGTGATGGTGATGGTGCCGGTCTGTGTGCCGGCCGGTTTCTCCCACGAGGAGAGCGTACGCCCTTTGAGGTTCGTTCCGGGAGTGCCGCTCAATGCCCCTGTCGAGGAGTTGCCGTCGGGCGAGCCGCTGCTCCCTTTTGACTGCGACGATCCGGCCTTGGTGCCTCCGAAGCTCACACGCGAATTGATGCGGTCGGCGGCCTCTTTCTGCTTGCGCACTCTTTCCTGCTCTTCCAGTTCGGCCTGTGTCGGTCCGGTCTTTTCGGG
>JAIDKJ010000289.1 GCA_029051835.1 Paramuribaculum sp.
CTCCCGAAATAGACGGCGCGATCCGCCGCTACACACTCTTCGCCCACTTCACCGGCGACGACGGATTACCGACCGTTGAAGCCATCCCGGGGCGTCTGGATGATTTTGTAGCCACCGTCAACAACTACGTGACACTCGGCCGCAAACCCAACAAGGATAAAAAAGTGGCAATCTTCTATTTCAAGGGTCCGGGGCAGAGTGCTATGGTGGCTTCGGGCATGGATGTGGCACCCTCGCTCTACAATCTGCTCACCAGGCTCCGACAGGAGGGATACAATGTCGACGGACTGCCGGCCGACGCCGCATCGCTCGAAAAACTCATTGCAGCCAACGGCCGTGTGTTCAACGAATACGCCAAAGGGGCGCAGGCCGACTTCGTTCGCCGCAACAATCCACAGCTGATCAGCCGCGAGGATTACGACTCCTGGTGCGGCAAAGCCTTCTCCGCCGAAATGCGTGAGGATATCGATGCCGTCGACGGCGAATTTCCCGGCCACGGACTCAAGGACGACAGCGGCAATCTGGCTCTCGCACGCCTGCAGTTAGGCAATATCGTGCTGATACCGCAGACTGCGGCCGGACTGGGAAGTGACGACTTCAAGAACGTGCATGGCACCGACGCCGCACCTCCCCACAACTATGTGGCCGCCTACCTATGGGCGCGCTACGGGTTCGGCGCCGACGCTCTGATGCATTTCGGCGCGCACGGCTCGCTTGAATTCACTCCACGCAAACAGGCCGCCCTCGGAAGCGACGACTGGCCCGACCGCCTTGTGGGCACGATGCCCCACATCTATGTCTACTCGACATCCAACGTCGGAGAGGCAATGATAGCCAAACGCCGCTCCTATGCCGGCATTGTCAACTATCTCACTCCTCCGTTCATGGAGAGCGAGGTCAGGGGCATATACAAGAATCTGACCGACGCAATCAACGACTATAACCGCGCACGTACACAGGCCGACTCGCTCCGCGCCTCGCGCCTCGTCAGACAATACACGCTCAACCTCGGCATACACCGCGAACTGCGCATAGACAGCACCGCCCGGTGGACTCCCGACGACATTGCACGTATAGAAAATTTCGCCGAAGAGCTCGCCAACGAGAAAATAACCGGCGCTCTCTACGTAATGGGACAACCCTACTCCGAGCGACACATAGCCTCTACCGTCGAAGCCATGGCCGTCGATCCGATAGCCTACAGCCTCAAAAAACTGCGCGGCGGCGATCTGAAGGAGTGGCGACGCAAAGCGCTCGACCTTGTCAGATCAGGCGCGCCGGCCGACGACGCCGCGATATGCCGTCTGACCGGACTCACGGCCTACGACATCGACAGCGCGCAAAACATACTCAATGCCATGGAAGGATCCCGCGACATGCTCTCGCGCATGATGGTGATGGGTGCCATGATGCAGCCGAAGCCTCAGGCCGTATCAAAGATTTCGGAACGCCCTGCCACACGCAAAACCCACGGGATGATCCCCGGCATGTCGGCCGACAAAGCCATAGCCATGGCACGCAAAATGGGAGCCGACGATGAGGCCATCGAAAAGATGAAGGCCGCCATGCAGCGCAAGAGCGTCGCACCGGCAGCCGGGGGCAAAGCTTCTTCGGGACATCCGGGCCTGCAGCAGCCTGCGCTGACAGCCGACCAGATCGAATTTGCCACCGCCGTAGGAGAGGTGCGGCGCGCTCTCGGCAACATCAGCCGTTACCGGGCCGCCTTGACAGAAAGTCCGGCATCGGAACTGGCATCGATCGTCAACGCCCTCAACGGAGGATTCACCGCTCCGACATCGGGCGGCGATCCGGTGCTCAATCCCGACATTTTGCCTACGGGGCGCAACATGTTTGCCGTCAACGCCGAAGAAACACCATCGGCCGTCGCATGGGAGAAAGGCAAAGATCTTGCCGAAGGCACTATAGCCATGTATCGCAAAGCCCACCGCGATTCTATCCCCCGCAAGGTGAGCTATACGCTCTGGAGCAGCGAATTTATCGAAACCGAGGGTGCCACGATAGCCCAGATACTGTATATGCTCGGAGTGGAACCGGTGCGCGATCCGTTCGGCCGCGTCACCGATCTGCGGCTGATCCCGTCGGAGGAGCTGGGACGCCCGCGCATCGACGTGGTGGTGCAGACCTCCGGGCAGCTCCGCGATCTGGCAGCCTCACGTCTGTTCCTTATCAGCCGCGCCGTCAAGATGGCTGCTGCCGCCGATGACGACAAATACCCCAACTATGTGGCCGAAGGCGTCGTGGAGTCGGAGCGCCACCTCGTTGACCGCGGCGTGTCGCCCAAGGAGGCGCGGAGCCTGTCGACATCGCGAGTGTTCGGAGGCGTGGGCGGCAATTACGGCACCGGAATACAAAGCATGGTAGAGGCCGGCGACCGCTGGGACGACGCATCGGAGATTGCAGCCGCCTACATCCGCAACATGGGCGCTGATTACGGCAGCGAGGAGTCGTGGGAACAGATGCGCGAATACGCGTTCGAGGCGGCGCTGACCAACACCGACGCCGTAGTGCAGCCACGCCAAAGCAATACATGGGGGGCGCTGAGCCTCGACCATGTATATGAGTTCATGGGAGGAATGAACCTCGCAGTGCGCAATGTCACCGGCAAAGAGCCTGAAGCCTACCTGAGCGACTACCGCAACCGCAACAATGTCAGGATGCAGGAAATCAAAGAAGCCATCGGAGTGGAGAGCCGAACCACCATACTCAATCCGGCCTACATAAAGGAAAAGATGAAGGGCGGATCGGGCGACGCCGCCGCAATAGCACAGACCGTCACCAACACCTACGGATGGAACGTGATGAAACCGGATGCGATCGATGACGAGCTGTGGGACGGCATTTACGACACCTACGTGGCCGACAAGAACCATCTCGGAGTGAAAGACTTCTTCCGCACCGCCAATCCGGCCGCGATTCAGGAGATGACCGCCGTAATGCTTGAAACGGTGCGCAAAGGCCTGTGGGACGCATCGCCAGAGCAAATCGAGGCTATGGCCACGCTCCATACGGCCACCGTAGAGGAGTTCGGAGCCGCCTGCACCGGTTTTGTCTGCGACAACGCCAAGCTGCGCGACTTCATATCGTCGAAAGTGCCGCAACGGACAGCCGCCGCCTACAACGAGGCAGTGGCCACGGCAAGAGCGGAGAACATTGCAGCCGACAACAACTCCATGGTGATGAAGCGCGAGGAACTCAACCGCACCGAAACTGTCACCAACCGCATCAACGGAGCTATTGTGGCCGCAGTGGTGACCGCCGCGATCGTCGGACTGCTACTGCTCATACGCCGGCGCCGCAAACATCACCAATAATAAACCAAACCGACTAATACGACCTGTCATGGAAACAGTGGTAATGATTATAATGGCACTGGTCATCTTCAGCTTCGTGCTGAAGATGGCCGGACATGGATGGACCGGCCGGATCATCACCTGCGCCGTCACGGCGATATTTATCGTACTGACCTACGAGGCCGCAGCCGGACAGTCGAAAACGCTGATTGCCGACTGGCTTTCGCAACCCGACCTGATGCTCGATCTCTCGGTATGGCTCACGATCGATGTGGCATTTCAGACCGGCTACTGCATACTGGCGGCAAAATCGCTGGCCTCACCGCCATCGACACGCCGTGGAGCCGTGGCGCTGGCGATATGCCGCTACGTGCCAGGCCTCCTCGTATTCCCGGTGTTGTTCGCCATTCTTACCGAACTGATCTTCTCACTGCCGGGCACGGACTTCGCCACCATAGCGTGGAGCCTCGCCGCAGCACTTCTCGTCGCGGGGCCGATTATGGCCTATGGCCTGCGTCAGCTCGTGCCCGAAACAGATATCAGGCTTGAACTGCTCTTCATGGTCAACATGATGATCGCCGCCCTTGGGGTTGTGGCCACTGTCAACGGCCGCACGGCCGCCGCCGGCACCAACCGGGTGGAATGGGACGCCCTCGCCGGAGTGGCCGCGATACTGGCCGCAGGCGCTGCGGCAGGCATCGCTTACAACCGATTTCAGACAAAACGACAAATATCAAAAATAAAATGAACGTAATCTCCAACATCCTCTACTGGATCTCCACCGGACTGCTCGTGCCGGTGATCGTGCTCCTCATCTTCTTTTTCATCCGTTCGATAATACTTATCGGAGCCTTTTTCGGACAGTATCTCAACGACAGACGCCACACCACACCGTTCTGCGGACAGATCCGCAAGCTCGACCGGGCATCACTCCCCGAATTCAAGGCATCGCTCCCCGAACGTCCCGAGTCGGCTGTGGCCGCCTATGCATCAAGGATTATTGCCGAAGCAGGCAACGATCCGAAAATCGACATGCTACTGTCGGAATATGAGATCGAAGCCGACAAAAACATCTCCACATCCAAGATGCTCACCAAAATGGGCCCGATACTCGGACTTATGGGCACTCTGATACCGATGGGACCGGCTCTTGTAGGACTCGCATCGGGCGACATCGCCTCGATGGCCTACAACATGCAGGTGGCCTTTGCCACAACGGTCGTAGGCCTCGTTGTGAGCGCAATCGGATTTCTCACCCAGCAAGCCAAGGAACGGTGGGCAGTCAGAAACCTCGCCATACTCGAATATCTTGCCGATATAGTCAGACAACCTCAGACCGACAGACAATGAGAAGCCGCCGACACTCGCTGCTGCGACGCAGCGACGACAACGACCCGATGAGCGTTGTCAGCAACCTTTTTGACGTAGCCATGGTGTTTGCCGTGGCGCTTATGGTAGCGCTCGTCAGCCGCTACAACATGACCGAGATGTTCTCGCAAGAGGATTTCACCATGGTGAAGAACCCCGGCAAGGAAAATATGGAGATCATCACCAAAGAGGGCGAGAAAATCAACCGCTACACCCCCTCCGACGACACTGACCCCTCCTCGCCCAAAGGGAAACGTGTTGGAGTGGCCTACGAGCTTGAACACGGCGACATAATCTACGTACCCGAGTAACACCCGGTCGACGCCACCCTCTGTCCGACAAGCTGCTCGGTCATCCTCAACATTGATTTCATTGAGTTTCACTTGATCGGCGAGGAGCAGTACTGGCGTCGGCCGCAGCAGGGACAATGCTCGCCGCGCCATACACTGTCGAACTGCTCCGATGCTGACTCCACCAGAGCCGGGTCATCGGTCAGAATACCGCATTCGAAATTGCGCCTGTGGCCGCTCTTCATGCCAATGCCCGCACCGGTGAGGTTGGCCGATCCGATATAGGCTGACTCGAAATCAAACACAAGCATCTTGAAATGGACGCGCGAGCATAACATGATCTCCAGTCCAGTACGCAATATCGGATAGCGGTCAAAGTCCTGACGGAAGGCAGGTCCCGGCTCCTTTGCATATATCATACGGATCTCCACACCGCGATATATCAGATCAGAGAGCACCTTAAGCAACGGCACCGCCTGCGATCCGCTCTTCACATATACGTCCTTGATGTCGGCTGTGCCTATCCATAGTTGCCGTCGCACGCCCGACACCCTTGACAAGACTTCACTGTAATGCTCTTCGCCTGAAACGAACTTCACGAATGGCTGTCGGTCACACATATCCGGTCGGTAAATTGATTACTTGGTTCCATCAGAATGCATGGCATTTTTCACAACAGCCTCAAGGCTATGGCGGCACACGCCTCGGCATCGGCAAGCGCGTGGTGATGGTCGGTCAGGTCGTAGCCGCAGGCAGCGGCCGAAAGGTGAAGACAGTGGCTCGGCAGATCCAGACAACGGCGCGAAGCGGCCAGAGTGCAATGAAACTCATAGCCGGGATATTCCATACCGTACTCCTCGAAGACAGCCTTCAGACAGCTCTCGTCGAAGGGGCGGTTGTGCGCCACCAGCGGCAGACCGCTGATCTTGCCGGCCACCTGTGCCCATACTTCGGGGAATGTGGGCTGGGAGTCGGTGTCACGTCGGGTAAGGCCGTGCACATCGGTCGTCCAGTCGGTATAGTAGTTCGGAACCGGACGGATCAGGCTATAGAACCGATCGACGATCTCACCGCCGCGCACTACCACCACGCCGACGCTGCACACGCTCGAACGCCGCCCGTTGGCCGTTTCGAAATCTATCGCAGCAAAATTGCCGTTCAGACGTGTACCGCCCATTCCTGCCCGACTGCTGCCGGGCGTAAGTTCATCAAACTCCTGCATTTTCAATCATTTTTGTATAGTTCGTACATTTCCGACACCCATCCCTTCATAGTCCGGCGCAATTCGGGCGGAGAGATCACTTCTATCATAGCCCCTGCCTGCAGAAGCTTCATGACGAAATCGTAGGTCGGAGAGAGATACAGTTCAAAATCGGCATACTCGCCGCAGTCCTCTATCAGTGTCTGGCTGTGATGGAGCGGCAGGGATTGCAGATAATGCTTATGCTCCTCGTTGGCCCGCACCACTATACGCCTCGGCTCTTCGTCATAGCCGATCACCACGCCATAGCATGTCAGAAAAAACTCGTCGGCCGAAAAATCCTTCGGCATAGTGAACCGTTCGGCCAGCGGCACCACCGCCTCAAGACGGTCAAGACCATATATCCTGATCTCGTCGCGATTGTTGCGACCCAGAAGATACCAGCGGTTTTCAAACAGTTTCAGGCAATAAGGCTCTACAGGGAAGGTATATCCATGCGGATTGCTGAACTGCCGGTAGGTGACCGACACCACCCGGTTTTCCCTCATCGCCTCCATGATCGTGGTCAGATGAGCGCGGCCCGAAGGGATCTCGTCGACCACTATTCGATCCTTAATCGCAAGGTGCTCACCGATGGTATTGCCCACGGCAAACGAATCGAGCATCCACTTCTTCAGCCGGTCGTCGTCGATATCCTCCGGATTGGATATATAGTAGAGATACCCGCCGGCTCGCTGACAGTCGATCTTGATGCTGAACTGATCGTCGATGGCCGCACGCCAGCGATTGAACGTGGCTCTGTGGAGAGGCTTTCCATCGCTGTAATCGATAGCCCGCTCCCACTTGTCGGACAGATCCTTGTGGGTGATCTTTCCGGCCTGCCTGATCTTATCGATCAACCATGTATACTTCTGTAGTTGATTCATACCTGTTTGTTTTTTCAGCAGCAAAATTAATCGTTTCCTGTATCATTTCGCGAGTCATCTTCAGGAAATTTCTATCCTATACGAATCACCTTAAGATCGCCTTGCTTTATGTCCGGATGGAGAGGCTGCTGTCAGAGTGGCCCAGATGGTAGAATCCTTCACCATAACCCTCGGGCGACGACCCAGATGGACCATTATGACACAACCTCCTTGAGAATTTCAATTGCTTTCTGCGCATCGGACTCCGTAATGCCGACAATCGGATTGATTTCTACGTAGCGATCGTGCTGCGAGGGATGGAAGTCATCCAGATCATCAATTATCACGTGACCGGGACGGTCATGCTGATCGAGCCAGCACTCTATATCCTCGCCGCGCGATATATAGGTCGCTCCGCACGGAAGCGTGTCGACTATCTCTCCCGGCAGTCCGCGGACTGCCCACATCATGCGCAGACTGCCAACGCTGTGCAGGTAACGCCACGACGACGAAATCACAATCCCGGCGCCTGTAGAGTCGATTATCCTGCACAGATTTGCCACAGCACCAGGATCAAACAGCGGCCCCCATGCATCTTTGCCGGGCTTACGGTCTACGGCAAGCTGGGCCTGATACCGATCGGTGTTGAGCACACCGTCGAAGTCAAGAAAAACGATTGGTCTATTCATATTTCATGTTTCATGCAAAATTACCCGACAGGTGTCCCAGTTCGTGATACATGTCGAAAAAATTTGCATATCGGCAAGATGTATCGCCAAACGATACATCGCCGGACTAATTTCGCGCTTGAAAAATAAATCCACTATAATTATGACATTAACCGAATTAAACTTCAATTTTTTCAAGGCACATCTGCTTATGGTGCTGGGCATCTTTGCAGGTGAGCTTGTGGCAGTGCTACGCTGCCTACGTCATCCATTGCTTTTCGGGATTCTGTGCGGACTACTGCTGTCGGCCCACATCTACAGACGGTGCATCATTGCGCTGAGAAAAGAGTACAAACGCTTAAAAGACAAACACAACAATGAGAACAAAAACATTTCGTGAATACCTCGAATGCTGCCGGTTCGACGACATCTGGACTGCCATGACCGAAAATTTTCCCGAGCCGGATGAACTCAAGACTGTATATGCCGAATACTGCGAGAAACTCAAAGCGCTCCCTCCGTACCCGGCCGACGGCCTGATAGATATTTCGGGGCGGCCCACAAGTCGGCCAGACGGCATGAATGCCGCACCCGACTTGCTTATCGACAAGCAGGTGGAGGCCTACGGCGAATCCCCCGCATACGCTGCCGCCGTGCTTCTTTACTGGGCTTCGCTACACACCTTCCACACCTCGAAAGAGCACGACGACGATCTCGGCAGATGGCTCGACATCATTGAAGCTGACGATTGCAAGGCGTTGGGGCAGTATATGATGGAATCAATTAAGCCTCAACCATTCGCCACGGAGATGCGCGACAGCATCCAACGCAAAGAACGGCTCTTCTGGGAAGAAACGTTTTCACACACATCGTCGGGCGACTGGCGGGGCATACTCTACGTGCTGAAACGCAAACTCGAATACGACATGGGATTCATGCGAGGCTATGCCGATCATGCCGGCCGCGAATACGATGCCGACCGCATGCAGCTGTGCTGCAACCTGATCGATGGAGCCACGGCCGACATCTACCCCGACGAACGCGCCCGACGTATGCTCAGCCTGCTGTTCAGAACCCTTGACCGCAACATCACATCCTGGAGCGATTGAGCTGCAGCCATTCACATCTGTCCCAAATCAGTTTCGAAGCGTACCGGTCGGCCGATCAGTACGCTTTGAAATTGAATATCGGACGGATAATCGCATCAACATTGACGGTATCGCCAATATTGGCTATTATTTCCCCGGCAGGCTTGTAGACCATCGGCGACTCGTCGCGCGTGAAATCGTTGACCGACTCCGAATAGACGCCACGCATGGATGCCTCGAAATCCTCCATCGTGATTTTTGCGTAGGCCTGGCTACGGCTCAAGACACGCCCTGCGCCGTGAGGCGCGGATCTGTTCCAGTCGGGATTGCCCTTTCCGGTGCAGAGCAACGAACCGTCGCGCATATTCAGCGGTATGATGCACCGCTCCCCTGCCGATGCCGAAATGGCGCCCTTGCGGATCATATTGTCATCGCTGATATAGTTGTGGACCGATTCGAATTCATCTTTCACCTCGACGTCAGGAAAGAAACGCATGAGCAGCAACGAGATGAGCCGGCGGTTGAGCACAGCCCAGCGCTGACAAAGGCGCATATCATGAAGATATTGTTCACGCACCTCACCCTCAACGTAGCAGAGCGCGGCAGGAAGCGAAGGCTCTGCATCCCGACGCTCCTTACGCATTTTTTTGATGACACTCTGCAGCTCCGAGCGACGTCCGGCCGCCTTGTATTCCTCTATTGTCCGCTTTATGGTAGCCTCCAGCTCATCGGCGCCGGCAGTAAGATGTCGGACAGCCTTTGCCTGATATATGTCGGCCACCTGCTTGCCGAGATTGCGCGAACCGGTATGGATCACGAGATACACATTCCCTTCATCATCCTTGTCGAGTTCGATGAAATGATTGCCTCCGCCAAGCGAGCCGATGGCTTTGTTGATATGTCCCGAATCTTTTATTTCCCGATAGCAGTAGAGTTCGGTCACAAGCCGCTTTGCCTCGCGATATATTTCCATCTCTTCCCCAACGAGAGGACCGAAACCACGCTTCTCCTCACGCACCCTCATACCCGACGGCACAGTGCTCAGTATATGCTCATGAAATGCATGAAAGTCAACACCATCATCTTGCTTCGCAAAAAACTCTATGTCAGTCATCTTGCCGAGATTGAGTATGCGCATACCGCATCCGATATCGACACCTACTATATTGGGAATCACCTTGTCGCCGAGATCGCCGGTAAACCCTATGACACATCCCGCACCCGCATGCACGTCGGGCATAATGCGTATCTTCCTGTCGGAAAACACGTCGATTGAAAGCAATTCCCTGATCTGTGCCAAGGCACTCTCTTCGACATTGTCTGTGAATATCTTCACGTCATATCCTTCTATTGTCTTCATAACTCAAACTGTATTACGCCGCAAAGTTACCCACCCGTTGCGCAACCATTTTGCGCACATCTAAAAAAATCGGAAAGCATCATTATGCATGATTGCTGTCAACCCCTCTCCCGCAAAAAAAACATGTACGGTATCTTACAGCGACATAGCGGGCGCTACCGCCGAGTGGTAAAAATTTCTACAAATCTTCTTCAATTTATTTTTTGAATAACCGATGGATAATTGCTACCTTTGCGTCGCTTCAGTCCGTTGAAACATAGTTCTTGCCGCCTGCCATGAATCGACAAGCATATAATAGAACCACTATTTTAACGAACCACAGCTACAGTTAACATCAATAAATCATCAACAAATTCACACTTCTATCATGGGACTTTTTGATAAGATTTTCAACGCAGTACCTGAAGAGGACAAACTCACCAAACAGGAAGCTTTTGCCGGCATCGCTCTTGCTATGGCCGGTGCTGACGGCAGCATCTCGCAGGCTGAATGGGACGGAATCGTCAACTATATCCGCCGCCTCCGTCTTTACGACAACTTCTCCGGTCCGGCTTTCGACAAAATGTTCGACAAACTGTTCCGCATACTCAAGAGCCAGGGCGCAAGCGCGCTTGTAGCCTCGTCGATCGAAGGACTTCCCGAGGATCTTAAGCTCACCGCATTTGCCTGCGCTGTCGACATCGCACTGGCCGACGGAGTGCTTGAGGAGGAGGAGAAGGACATCATCAATCAGCTTGCAGAGTCACTTCAGATTCCTGAACAGATCGCCATTTCAATCATCGAAGTGCTGATCATCAAAAACAAGGCATAATCGAGTATTGCCCTGAAAAAAAATCCGGACGCTGTGTCAAGTTTTGTTTGACACAGCGTCCTTATTATTGTCATTCGTCTTGAGAGCGCGTAGTCAGAGCGGTTCAGATGGCAGGAGCCCGACCCTGCTTCACTCTTTCAGGGATCTACCCATAATCTTTATGTGGTATAATAGGATTCAACCACCCTCTCAGTTCAACCAGGCGAATTATAACGCCTTGCGGCACGAGTGACGCTTTCGGCCACCTTTTCGCGGAGCGAAGGCGGCGCTATGACCTCCACATGGCCTCCAAAACCGAGTATCAACCGCTCCAGCTCGTTGTTGATCACCACCTTGAGCGAAATCTGTATACTGCCGTCGCCCAACCGCTGTTCCACCTTCTGCGACCTGTGGAACGGCTTCGACTCCACGTAGGGCGCCTGCTGACGGTCAACCCTGATCACTACGCGACGGGCCTTGTCATGAATACCCTTGGTGACACCGACCGTATCGTCAAAGAAGTGACCGGGATCGAAATCCACACACTTTTTGAACGGATGCTCCCTGTCAATAGCCACGGAATGAATACGGTCGAGAGCGAAGATATTCACCTGAGGCGTGCGGTTTGATGCTTTTTCGCCTATCAGAAACCAGCGGTTGCGATACTCTTTCAACAGATACGGATATACCACCACCGAGTTGGCCTGACGAGCCTTGAACGAACGGTACTCTATGACGATCGTCTGCTGACGGCGCACCGCATCATATATCGCCCCGATATGACGCGCTCCCCGATAGCCGGGCACATGCTCCATATCCATAGCCGGCACCGAGTCGCCGGTATGACGTGAGATCTGCTCGTTGAGCTTGCTTATGATATCGATCGACGATGACAACTGCGGGAAACACTGCAGCTGACGCAATATGTCGAGAGCCGAGTTGAGCGCGTCAAGCCCCTCGTCATTGAGCGGCAGATGGGTGATGCTGAAGTCCGGATCGTCGTACTCGTAATATTTGTTGTCGCGCACCACTATCGGAGCATTGTAGCCAAGACGATCGCTGCGCATCAGCGCCAGATCGTTCTGAAAAGTGCGACGGCTCACCGGATTGCTCCGCCCCTCATAATCCGCAAGCGCGTCGGTGCAGGCATCAATCAGATCATTTATCGTCCACCGGCGATAACGGTTCTGCAGGCATTTGTCGATCGTCGAAATACGTATCAGAGTAGCACGGTTGAGAGGCATAAGTAACTCTTAAAAAATAGTTTTAATCATTCTACTTACCAGTAACTCATGCATACTGCGGTGCTTTTTGATTTTGTTCGGCGCTTTTTTGCTTTCATCCTCAGTTGTGTGGCTCGCTACACGCCTTCGGCTTCAAACAAAAATCACTCGAACAAATCTCTAAAATCACTCGCAGCTAATTTTTGCGAGTTACTTATCAAAGATATTTTGGCAAAAATAAAAAATTTCTCCGCGGTGCGCAAATATATTGCGCACTGCCATCTCAACTTTGCAGCGAATCTCAACGGCAAGCCGTCAAACACCCCCAAAGTCCCCCCTTAATGCGCCCTGAGGCCAACCACAATCGCTTTGCCGCCACACCATAATATAAAAAAAGAAATGACAATCAACGGAAAAACCACATCGGCTGAAATATTCACCGACAATATCGAACCGACAGCCCTCGAATGGGTGACGGAGCTTTGCAATCATCCGGCCATGACGGATGTTCCCGTGGTGCAGATGCCCGATGTCCATGCCGGCAGCTCCTGCAACGTGGGCACCGCCTACCCGATTGGAGCATACGCAAATCCCGATCACGTGGGCGTGGATATAGGCTGCACCATCTCTATGCACCGCCTTTCAGCAGTTGTCGATCCCGCCGACTTCCCACTGCTCGACCATCGTATAAGAGAAGCCGTCCCGACGGGCAAAGAGATCTGTGCCAGGAATTCATTGAATGAGAAAGAGCTCTTCAAGTTCCTGAACTCGCAATATCAGAAATCACGCTCAGCATCACCCGATCTTATCAATGAATCGCCACGTATTGATGCTAAGTATATAAGCGATTTCTGCCGACGCATCAAACTGCAGGAAGGCATATTCTATAAAAGCATCGGCACCCTTGGCGGAGGCAACCATTTCATAGAGTATGGCGAGGATCAGGATTCCGGAGAAGCGTGGCTGACCATACACTGCGGCTCGCGTAATCTTGGCGTCAAAGTAGCAGGCTACTGGCATAATATCGCTCAGAAGCCCGGCCGATCAGAATACACGGGCTTTCTTTGCGGCGATTCATTGCGCGGCTATCTCTCCGACATGATCATCGCACAAGCCTATGCCCTCTACAATCACCTGACAATACGCGACCGGATATTCGCGATTCTCAAAAAAACATGCAAAGCCAAATGCACAGAGTCGATCATAACCACCCACAACTACGTAGCGCTGACCGACGGACAACCGATGCTCCGAAAGGGAGCTATCGACGCCTCCTATGGTAGAAAAGTTGCCATCCCGTTCAATATGCGCGACGGCATAGCCATATGCATCGGCAAAGGAAACGGACGATGGCTCAATACCGCGCCACACGGAGCCGGACGCCATATAAGTCGCACACAGGCAAAAAAACAGATCGGTATCACCGAATTTGAGAACGCGATGACCGGCATCTATTCATCATCAGTCAACAAACATACGCTCGATGAATCGCCCATGGCATATAAGCCTACCGATGAAATACTTGAACTTATCAAACCCACGGTCGACATCATCTCTATGATCCGACCCAGACTCAACATCAAAGACAACGGAGAATGAACCATTATATACAGATTACAGCCGGACGAGGCCCCGTGGAATGCGCCAGAGCTGTCACACTCGTTGCGCGCAAGCTGCTTGACGCCATCCCGTCATTGACAATGGTCGACTGCGAGCCGCACAATCAACAGCAAGGATGCCTGATGTCGATCACATTCGCCTCCGACGAACCGATACAGACAGCTACGGTCGATGAGTGGCAAGGCACTGTGTTGTGGCGTTCGACCCACAATCCCTACCGTCCGGGGCACAAACGCAGCAACTGGTTTGTCGGCATCAACTTCTTCAGCGAAATGGAACTGCCCGAAATCACAGAGGCCGACATCGCCTACGAAACCTGTCGGTCAGGAGGCAAAGGCGGACAGAATGTCAACAAAGTAGAAACCGCAGTCAGAGCCACACACCTCCCTACAGGACTCGCCGTAAAATGCTCCGACGAAAGATCCCAGTCGCAAAACAAAGTCCGTGCCCGCGAACGGCTGCTGCTGAAACTCCGCCAACTGAACGACAAAGCCAAAGCCGATGCCCAAGCCCGGCGATGGAGCTGCCACGACAATCTTGAACGCGGCAACCCGACAAAAAAATTCAGCGGACCATTATAATTC